>CALASV010000045.1 GCA_937888895.1 uncultured Clostridia bacterium
GTTATTACCTAAATTTATAGCAGTACCTCCTGAAACTACATTAGGTCTAACCTTTCTTTTCATAACTTAATTGCGTTTACGCTTTTTATAAACAGACCTAAGAAATCTATTTTTATATTCTCCTTTATAAGGACCAGTTTCATATTTTTCTCCAGTAACAAATTCTTTAATAGTTTTAGGAGCATTTTCGACTTCACTTGGAGTAGGTAATGGTTTATAACTAGAATCATTATATTCTCTTACTTTTCTTTTTATTTTTCCAGGAAGAAGTGAAACATAATCTCTAACAGTACTCCAATCAATTTTTTCTCTTTGTTTATCAATATCACCACCAAAAGCTAATTGATTATCGTTACGGGTTTTAAGAACTATTTGATTTTGTCTATCATCAATATAATCACGATTATTAGCTAAAGTACCAAGATTTTGTTGTAAAGCAAGATTTTGTTGGTCTATATTAGCCATATTAGTAGCACGCTGTTGCTCTTGAAGTCTTTTCTTATTTTGATAAGAATTATAAATACCAGTTCCAGCAGTAGCAACACCACTTATCAAAGCAGCAATTATAGCATCATCAATGCCAAACATTGCTTTGCGTCTTTTACATTTCATATATTAAGGTTTATCTTTAGTTATTTGATATTCAAGGGATTCAAACTCTATTCTACGATAATCATCTTTGAGAATAAATCTTATAACAAAATAATTGCCATAAAGTCTTGTAGGAAATTTAACATTTCCTTGTTTTTTATCTCTAAGATAATTAAAATTCCAATTCCCTAATTCCCACCAAGGTTTCTTATAATCCATTATAGACTTATTCTTTTTTGTATTAGGAGATTCATCATCTATAAGAATATTAAGTAAACCGGTATCAACTTCAGTATTAAAGACTCTTAAAGTATCACCACTATAAGGTTGTTTTAATTCCTCTACGGGGGTTGGCGAATAAATATTTGAATCAAAATCTATTTTATAAAGTTTATAAGCAATATATTCTAAATATTTAATATGCTCATAAAAGGGGTTACAAATTATATCAATAATAGAATTAGCAGGGTAATAAACTTCACTTTCTTCACGAAGATTTTCAAAGTAATTATATTTAAAATTTCTTGCAGAAAGAGCATTAATTTTATAGTTCATTATATAATTTATAACATAAATATCAGTATAAACTCTGCTTCCATTTTCAAGTCTATCAATCAAAAGATAAAGCATATTCTTTGTATTAAAACCTTTATCAAAAACATAATCATGGAAACTAATCCATTTATTAATAACATAATTATAACTAAGCGTAACTTCTTGTTCATATTCTGAAATTTCTTCACTAAACATTTCAACATGAATTCTCATATTAACAAGAAGTCTATTTGCTTCTTTATCATGAGCAAATCTTACTTGGTAAGGTTTATATTTATTTATAAATTGAACAATATCTAAATCTATATTTTCAGTTTTACCTTGACCAAATTTATAAATTCTGTGAGCATCATTATCATAGAATATATATCCAAACTGGTCTACAATAGTAGCAAATTTATCTTGTAAACCACAAACACCAAGGTCTGATGTAAATACTTCTTTATAATCAACATCAAATATATCCGGCATTGCAAGTTGAACTTCTTTATCAGCAGTTTGAAGAGTATTGTTTCTATCAAACATAAATAAAGAATGTTCAGTATGAACAAGAAATGTTGTTCCAATACCTACTATATTTGTTATAATACCTTTATTTTCAGTTATATCTTTATATCCCTCTAAAGGAAATACTCTCCAAGAATTTTCGTTAGATTCATCAGCTATAACATTACTACGACGAACTCGTTTATTATAAGTATCTATATATTCTTTATTTGCATCGTAATTTATAAAAGTTTTTGGATTAAGAGCATCTTGAGTTGGATATTTATTTTCAAATAAATCAATAGTATTTTGAGGAAGAATTATTATATTTTCAGCAAATTGTTTAATTTGATTAGTAACTTTATCATCAGATATTGTTTTTTCTAATTGAAGATAATAAATTTGAGGTTCATTTTTAAAAGATTTAGCTTCATTAAATATTACATCATAAGTAAATATTTGAGCATAATATAAAGGTGCAACTTTAGCAGGAGTAGCACCTGTTCCAGCAAAAGTTTTTACAATAAATACTGGAACAACTCCTCCACCATCACCAGGTTGATATACATCTAATGTATCAGTAGGAAGATATTGACCATATTTTTCACTAAGAATAAGATTGTTTTGAGTATTAAATAAAAATCTATTATAATCAAAAACTATAAAATTATTATATGTAATGCAACCATTTAATCCAAATTCTATTGTATCACTCTTTGTTTCATAATAAACATCAGTAAATTTAATTAAAATCTTATTTTCATTAGTATAAAGATTTTTAGTAATTTTAACTAATGCAGATTTGAATATATTTGGATTATTACCAAACAAAGTTTTTAATGTATCAGTAACTTTTATTTCTATTGCACTACCTATATTACTTCTATTCTTTAATACATCACCAGCAACAACTAAATTAAACTTATCTAATCCGATTGTGAAATTTATATCTGTTCCAGAATATTCAGCTCTATTTAAATTTGCAGGAAATTTTCCATTTGCAAATTCTACTTTTTCATTAGGAGTATATACAGCATCGTTTGTATGAAGAACAACATTTTTCATTAATATTAAAGCATTGAAATCTAAATCTAAATTATCATCAATATCTATACTTGAAGAATAAAAATTAACATTTTCTATTTTATCTATATCAGTAGAATTATAATCATTATACATTACAGTATTTTCACCTACTTGAGCAATTTCAGATTGAGTACTTATATCAAATTTAGTTAATATGCCTCTATGTTTAATAGTAGGCTCAAATTTCTCATAACTAAAATAATATCCTATATATCCTTCAGGAAGTTGAAAATTTCCTAAATCAAAATTTAAAGTATACTCTGGATATTTTATTATAGTTCCATCATAAGAACAATCTTCAAAAGGAACTTTATAGAGAACATCTCCATTATCATTTATAAACGGTATAAAATAAGTATTGGCTGAAGGTATAGTTGCATTTGGTATTTGAAACCAGTATAAGTTTGAAATATTAGATAAATTTTCAAGCATACCTGATATTGCACCATAAACTCTACCAGGGTCTATAGTTCCATCTCTCGGGTGTGCTATAGAATCATCAATATTTAAAGTACCATCATCATTAAATATTTTATTTGTTACAGGAAATTCTGCACTTCCTGAATTATCAGGAGCATAAATTATTACTTTTTGAACATTTTGTAAACCATAATCATTAGGTATTCTATAACCATCTGTAGCTTCACCATATTTATTTACAAAATGAATATAAAAAGAATATACTTCTCCAGGAATAAGAGTTTTATCATGTTTTCTCTTTTTAAAACTATTATTAGTATTAATAAAAGCTATATTAGAACCTATATTACTACCAGAACCACTAACTATAATATCTTCATAAAAATTATTATAACGTAAAGTCATTGTAGAACCCCATAATCCAGATTCATAATGAGCTTCATATGAAGTTCCATTTATTTCTGTTCTTATTTGTATAATTTTATGACCACTATCTCTAACTAATAAAAGTTCTGCTGGAATTTGATTACCACCTTTTGTTGTAAGATATCCGTGTTCATAAGTTGGTTCATTATCTAAACTATTAGAATATCTAAAAGATTGACCTATTTTAATAGAATCAATAGTACGATTGTTATCTGTTCCTGTATAAACAGGAAATGCTTCTAATACATCATAATCATCAATTATATCATCTACAGACCTTTCTTCTGTTGATATAACATTATTAGAATCAGTTGTGATTAATTGATAAGATATATCATTTAAAGAAATTAATTTTCTATTATAAGTTAGTTTTATTTTACTAAGTTCCTCTTTGCTAATAACAGGATTAGTATTTGCTTTAAAATTAGAAATATATAATCTATTTTGATAATTAATAACATTCTTTACATTATAATAATTATAATTATCAAGAATTAAATCATTTACATTATAAGAATTTGTATCAGAAATAGAAAGATTAAATAAAGTATTTTCAATAGATATATCATTTGTTCTAAATGCTTTAGAACTATCTTTTGCTACACAAATAAAACCTATTTGATAAAATTTATATCTTTCATCAAAATTATCTAAAGTTATATCAACAGTTTCATTTGCAATATTAGACTTAGAAGAAAAATAATCTATACAACCAGATAATGTGTACCTGTCAGTACTATTGTCTAAATGAGAAGTATAATCAGATTTAAATCCATATTTAAAAATAGTTTGTTTTTCAATATCACAAATAAATATAGGATAACCAATTGGAAACCAATGAGTATAATCTACATTATTAATTTTATATCTAATAAAGAAATAATACCAACCTTTATATGTTTTTCCAGGTATATATGAAAAATCAGTTATTTTAGGAAGACGAAGTTCAGGAGAAATTGCGTGCAAACCGGCATTTAATTCTCTATCTGTACCTTTTGTTCCTTCTCCAAATTTTCCCAAATTAATAGTTCTTAAAGGAACCATTTGGTCAAAAGCAGGATTAGATTCAGCAACAGCTATAATTAAATTTCCATGAACATTATAAGTAAATGTTCCTGTTATAATACCATAATGATAAATAAAATTATCAATACAATCAAGCACACCATAATCATCTTTATTTTCATTGTATCTCGCTATTGTACAATATATTCCAGCATAATCAAAATCTTGTGTACCATATTTTTCTTCAGAACAAACAAATAATACTATTTCTTCATTACAGGGAATATAACCTAATAAAACTTTATCTTTAAGATAATTAGTTAAAGTAGAATGATGAGCGATACTCAATTCATTCTGCAAACAACTAAAATCATTACTTACGACTATATTCCTCGCGTTAATAAGACTTAAATCTTTACAATCTTTTGGATGTTTATTAAGACTTAATTCTTTAACTATATTAGGCATAATTAAAAATTATTATCAAAAATTGTTGAAATAAAGCCCTACAATCGACTTTATATTACTGATGAACTATTTATCATCTTGTAATCTAAAATCAATCGTAGGGCATAGCAGGACTATCCACGAGGATAATAGGTTTGTATAAATAAGGAAGAACGGAATAACTTGCTTACATCTTGATTTATTCCATCATTAAGAATACTTCTTTCAGCTTCATCTTTAAGTTTAGTATACATATAATATGGATTAGTACCATATTGAGAAGCTTGAAGATTAAATACAGGATGCTTATAACCACGACATAGCATTTTATACATACAATAGTATACTATACATTCTATGAGTATACCATTATTAGGAATAGCAGGATAATTGCAACCATCATTTCCTGCAATCATTTTTGGAGTATCGTATTCTATAAAAATCTTATCTGTATCAAAGTTAAGGTCTATATTACGACAATTAGATAAAACCCAATTATGATTTTGATTGTCCCCACAATGGTCATACCTTTCAACAACATTATACCTTGCTGGATAACCAGGTGTATTAACTTGAACAGCATGACTACCAATCATCTTGGGTTTACCTGTACAACCTTCATATTCAACAGTTTGAGGAGTACGCATTATATGACAACCAGGAGCTTCTTGCACATCCCCCGTAGAGGAAGCATTCCCACAACAAGACCTGCTGTCATTAGCATTTGGTATTAAACAACCATTTTTATCATAAACCTTAATATCAAGGTTATCTAAATCACAGTTGCTTCGAGCAACTCTATCTTTAACTGTAAGTTCTTTTCTAACTTTATCTGTTAAAAGAACATCGAGTTGCTGAAGAACATCTATACACCAAGGACCAACACGAGGAATCCAATCACTATTATTAGGATTGAAATCGTTGTCAATCTTTGCGATTATTCTTTCAACAGTTGTAGTTTGCATTTAAAAATCTATTTCTTTAATATTAACACTTTAAGAAATGTTGTAAGTATTCGTATTTATAATAAATTAATTATCAGTTTCTTCTACAGTTATAATTTTTGTATTAAAATTGCCACTAATTGCAACACCAAGCATAACTTCAACATCTCCATTAAGATATTTTGTTTGATAAAAACAGAGAATAAAGTCAGATTCATCTCCACTAAGGTATCCATAAGTAATTTCATAAAAACTATTATCACATATAACTCCAGTTCTTTCTCCTTTAACTGCAGCTATAATTTCTTCCTTAGTTAATCCTATTTCTTTTAATTGTGCAAAACGATTCATATCAGTAGTAGGCATTTCTGTAAGAACTATTGGACCTACTTTTTGAATACCAAGGTTTTCCTTAGCTTGATTCTGTTGTTCTTCAGTAAGTTCTTGAGGAGTAAATTTTACAGCTTCTTCATCACTTATATTACCATCAACTCTAACACTTTTAAGAGGCTTAAGAGGAATATTAATTCTACCACCACCGATATTAATTTTGTTATATTTTTCATTTTCATAATAAATATTTATTTAAACATATCCAAGAGCAACTGGAGTTCCAGTTCCTTGATTTTGCAAAAATGCTCCACTTATAGCTTCATAATATCCAATTACTCCATCAGAAATTCTTTCAACAGGAATAAACAAACCCTTACCAACAACTTCGATATTATCGTACATAATACCATCAAGTTTTGCAGAGCTTGCATCAACAGCAGTTGAACCAATAAGCATATTATCATCTGCAATAAAGTCTTTTTGTTCCCAAGTACTATCAGTTCTAAATCCTGTAGTACCTGTTGGAGTAACTTCTATATTATAACGAGTATTTAGAGAAACAGAACTATTATATGTTCCTCCATTATATCTCATATATTTAGCACCAGAAGAACCACTTGCATAAAGAGAATAGTTATTATCAGCGGTAGTTTTGGAATAACAACCAATAACATTACAAGCCCTTGTTATACTAAATGAAAGTCGTATAGTATCAGAACCCTCCAACTTAAATGGAGCTTCATAGTATACATTTGCATCAAACACAATTCCAGTAAGTCGTCTATATTCTGTTGGAACAAGATTTGGATTAACCCAAACAATTTGTGAGCCAACAGCAACTTTCATTACTCCAGGAATATCAACAATATCTTGTGTACCAACTTTAATCATTTATAAACAATA
>CALASV010000046.1 GCA_937888895.1 uncultured Clostridia bacterium
AAGAGCAAGTAGAATTTCTTACTGCTATGATAAGAAAAACCAACTGACAAAAGAATCGTATGATGGAGAAGCGATTCAGTACCACTATGACCTTTGTGGAAATCGACTCGAAAAGAAAGATAAAAACGGAGTAGAACGATACACTTATAATAGCAAAAACCAGTTGGTAAGCCGAATCTCTAACTTAGAACACATTAGCTATCAGTATGACTTACAAGGTAATGTTCTAAAAGCAACAGGAATAGATGGCATCACTACGTATGGTTATAATGCCTTTAATCAGCAGACTAGCATTTCTATGTCAAATGGCAGTATGTTAGAAAACTACTATGATGCCGAATATCTCAGAGCAGGAACAGTAGAGAATGGCAAGGCAAGAAGTTTTCTGTACTATAACGGAGAATTACTCACAGAGTTCAAAGTAGACACAAAAGTAGATAATTTTCTATATGATAGCAAAGCATTACTGATAGAATCTAAAACAGACACACCAACAAGAATAGAAGCAAAGAAAAAGATTCAAGCAGATAATAAGATAGAAAATAAAGCAGAATTAGGAACAGAAGATGCTATCATTAATCGTTATATTCTTGGTTATGGTGTAGCAGTAGGATGGAATCAAGAAAGAAAAGGATATCATGCATACCATTTAGACGAACAAAACAGCACAGCGTATGTTACAGACGAAGCAGGAACTATCCAAAATAGTTATCAATATGGTGTGTTTGGTGATATCCGAAATAAACAAGAAAGTTTTCACAATCGCATTCTGTATACAGGACAACAATATGACCAAGTTAGTGGACAGTATTATCTAAGAGCAAGATTTTATAATCCAGTCGTGGGAAGATTCTTGCAGGAAGATGTGTATAGGGGAGATGGACTGAACCTGTATGTGTACTGTGTAAATAATCCTGTAATGTATTATGACCCAAGTGGGTATGATAAACAAGGTGATAAATTAGATAATACGAATGATAAAGAGTTAAGTATAGATAGTCAAGGTAGTAAAAAAACAAGTGTAGATAATGAAGTTAGTAAAAAGACAGATGTAAAAAACGAAAGTAATAGAAAGACAGACTTTTATGCAGGACCCGAAGGAATAGCTACAAGTTTGGATGAATATGATGCGTATATTAAGAATATCAAAGAAACAGAGTTATTTCTACCAGATGAATATTATGAGAAACTAAATAAGGAAATTCATAAAAGTTATCAAGCTCCTAATACAAGAGAAGTATATAGAAGATTAGGTAATACAAGTAATAAAATTGAAACATCTGTAATAATATCTGATGAGTTTGGACGTATAAAATATCGTATTGATTATACAACTCATGGTAGAGATTTGGCACATACTAATCCACATATTCATGAATTTGTAGGAAGTAGAGGAAAAGGAGATTATCATATAAGTGAACTCAGATATTTTGAGGATGAATCTACAGGAAAAATGAGGTTGGGAAAAGCCAATAATAATGGGACTTATAGATGGTTGGATATGGAGGAATAGAATGAGGGATATTTCAGTTGTTTTTGAAAAAGCGATAAAAAATAAAAGTAATTATACTTCGAGATTAGTTTCAAAAGAAATTGAGGAATTACCTAATATATGGTGTAGATTGGAAGATGATAGTAGTAGGAATTGGTATACAATTAGTTTGAGTGATGGAAAAACGGTGATAGAAGATTATGGATATTTATCATATAGTTTTCCAGTCGCATTGCTAAAGGATAATTGTCCCAAGAATATCTATGATATTATTTACAAATATGATATATTATATGATATATTATGTGATTCTCTTTCTTGTGAGCCAAAGATATTGGAGAAATATATTGATGCACAAGAGATTGCTCTAATTGATGACCGTTTTATGGATGATAATAGTCTTCCATTTAATGAAGAACTATTTCTTAAGATTGATGAAGGGATTAATTATATAAATCCATATAGATTTAACTTTGAGAACATTAAGTAATATATAATCTATAAATGAGCATTTATATGAAATTTCTTATCACTGTTGTGATTAAGTTTTTTTGTAATACTTTTGGCTTATATAAATGATATAATAAAAGAGGTTCTTCTATAAAGTTTTGTTTTTGGTAGAATTGTTTTTAAAAATGATAGAATAGTCTTATATCATAGAAAGGAAATCTTTATCCATATTATTTAATTCATACTGGTAAAGATTGTACAGTAAATGGTTGAGTAGAAGCAAATAAAGTAATTAAAAAAGGTTAAAGAAAAAGGACGTTTAAAAGATGGTTAAATATCTCTTAAACGTTCTTTTTTTATGTTTTAAACATATTTTTTGTAATTTATACGAAAAAATTTTGCGATTTATGCAAAAAACTACAGCAAAAGCGATTGATGAAAAAGTAAAAGCAGCAAAGGCAGGAATCGTAGCAGAAGAAGCGAAAAAAGCAGAAGAAGCATCTTGGATTAGCTGTGTAGAAACCTCTAAAAAAATTCCGGGGTTGCTTTTACAGTATAATGAAACTGACTGGGAATTTCTCTGTAGACTGGCTTCTCATTTCGAAGCTTATGTTATGACAGCCCCTTGTGGAGAAGCAGGGCAAATTTATTTTGGATTGCCAGAGATTTCTTATGGCAATACGATAGATTCTTTTCATTATACACTTGCACAAGATATGGAACGCTATCAATTTTATGCAGAAAATATTTCGAAAGGAATGTTGTTGCAAGATAACTTAAGGTGGGAAGTGAGAAGTAGAACTGCTTATGCATTAGGCGAAAAAGTGACATGGAAAGAAGTACCTTGTCAGATTACTTCGGTTGTTTTAAAGGTATGTGGGGCAGAAACGATATATACCTATTTGGTAGAACGCACGAAAGGAGTAAAAGCTCCTTTTTATGGAAATCAAGAAATTGCTGGGTTAAGTCTTCCCGCAGTGATTAAAGAACGAAAGGGAAATTGCTTACGAGTACAGTTTTCCATTGATGATACCTATGAGGCAGGAAATAATGTATTTTTTACGTTTGCGATTGAAACAACGAGTTGGTATTGTATGCCAGAACTAGAAAGTATGGTACATATTTATTTTCCAAGTTGGGAGGAAACAAAGGGAATCGCCATTCATGCAATGCGAATGCAAGGAAGTTCTATTACTTCTTCCGTTTCAGCAAAGGGTGCCATAGAAGATAAGTCGTTTTCTACTTCGGATGGAAAAGTAATGAAAATGACTCAGGAAGGTATTATTTTTGATGCGGAAGAAGAGGTAGAAACATCTTCTTGTCTTATGGTATGTAAAGATGGTACATTGCATATAGACGGAGAGGATATTACATTATATGCACAATCCAACTTGAATATAGGAAGTGGTTGGATATTTGTCAATAAAGAATGGAAAGAACTTATTCCACAAGATACGATAATACAAGCAGAAGCAGGTACTCTTGGACTGGGATTTTTAATCTTTGGGGAAGAAGAAGTCACTTTATCAAAAGATATCGGCATTTGTATGGACGAAAGTGGCAACTTTATTTTAATTGCTTCTGGAGTAGTTTCTTATGATGCAGAGAAAAAAAGTGTGCCAAGTATTCAATATTCGGATGCGAAATTAAGAGAAGAAGATGCGAAGCAACGAGAAGAGCATAATGCAGAAGTATTTGAAGTTCGAGAGAGAGAAGCAAAAGGGAAATGGGGCGTTGGAGCTGTAGTAGCAGGAATTGGTATGATTTGTCTCATAGGTGCTGTGGCTACAGCAGGTGTTGGACTTGCTGTGGTTGGAGCAGTAGCTCTTGCTTGTGGAACTGCTCAAGTAGAAGAGGGAAAGAAAGATTTAGAAAAAATGAAGTCCGGCGATTTTTCACAGTCTTATAATGCGATTCGAGATGAATTTTTTGATGGAAATCAAGATATTTATAACATGGTTATGTATGGCAGTGTTATGATTGGGATAGGAATGCTGTTAGCTCCTTTAGCAGGAAAAATAGTAGCTTCTGTAGCAAAAAAAATTCCTACTTTGATTAAGGGAACAGGGCGTTTAGCAGAGGTAGGACGATGGGGAGCAATAGAAGGTAGTAAAATGCTAATGCAAGGAGTTACGACGGGAAGTGTGTCTACTCTAACTATGGGATTACAAGATGTGAATGATGGATATGTGGATGAAAGTGCAGCAGCATATTTAATGAACTTTGGTACGACAGCTGGTATTAATATGCTAGGGTTTGCAATTGGAGAAGGAGCCATTGGTATTGGAAAGAAATTTTTGAATACTGCTCTTACAAAGGGTCAGGCAGCCAAGCCAGCACTTACGAATACTATTCTAACAAAAGCAGCTCCTTTTGCTCCAGTGTTAAAATTAGGAGCAGAAACTGCGATAGATGTAGGAACGGATTGGGCTGTGAGTAAAGTATTTGGCTTAGAGTTTGAAGCAGGGATGGCAACCTTAGAATCTTTGGCAGGAAATATTGTAGCTTCGGTTGACCCAGTGAATATGGCAACGGGTGCATTTTTCTTAACTGCGACAGACTTTTTGCTCCCTGATTTAATCGAAGAAGAATTCCAGTTCCAACGAATCTATCATTCTTTGATTTGTTGTAGAGGAAGTATCGGAACGAACTGGATGCTTGGAATCGAAAGTAGATTATTTTTAAGAGAAGAACTAGGGCAAATCGATGTCCTTTGTATGGATGGTCATGCAGAGAGATTTTGCTTAGAAGAAGGACAATGGAAGAGTCGTAGACAGGGAGATGGTCGCTATCAACTGAAAAAAACAGAGGATGGTTTTGTATTATCGTATATTCCAGAGCAGAAACAGTATCATTATAATAGTCTAGGACGGTTAGAGTTTGTACAAGGAAAAGGAAAAACGAAACTGAAACTAGAGTATGAAGAAAACCATATCAGTAAATTAGTAACTTCTTCTGGTTGTGTTTTGACCTTTGCTTATCAAAATGACCTTTTGGTAGAAGTCAAGGATGAACTGGGAAGAATGTTACGATACAAATATGAAAATGACCGTTTGCAAGCAGTTTGTCATATCGATGAGGGAACCACAACTTACCATTATGATGATAGAAATCATATCACACAAATCATTGACCAAAATGGACATACCTATGTAACGAATGAATATGATGACATTGGTCGTTTGATTGCCCAATATTACTTAGATGGTACAAAAAGTATAGTTACTTATGATGAAAAAAATAGAGAAAATACGGCATATATTGAATCGTTACATAGAACCGAACGATATCGATACAATGAAAACGGTTTAGTCACTCATACGTATTATGAAGATGGCACATGGGAAGAAATTGGATATGACCAGTGGACAAATCATAGCTATGAAAAAGACCGAAATGGAAATGAAACAAGGCGATTGTTTGACATTCGTGGGTTGTTATTAGAAGAAATTTTGCCATCGGGACAACAATGGAACTATACTTATGATGCACAGGGCAATTTGCTATCGAAAAGAGCAAACACAGGAGAAGAAACCACCTATACGTATAATGAGTATGGTTTTTTGATAGAGCAAGCAGACAAAATACGAGAAGGTGTTTGGAAACGTAAGTTTTATGAACGAGATGACTATGGTCGTATCCTGCAGGAAACAGATAGTTTAGGGAATCTCACTCGTTATCGTTATGAAAATACAAAGGGTTATCGTTTTAGAGAACCTTCTTCGATAGAAAATGCAGTAGGGCATAAAGTAGTATATGGATATGATGTAGTAGGGCGAAGAACTTCCATTACTACAGAATATGGTACGGTAGAACAGCGTTATAATCGGCAGAATTACCCAACGTATGTTAGAGATGGCAATGGGAATGAATTGCGAAAAATGTATGATAAGCTTGGCAATCTATTGGCTGTTTTTTCACCAAATGAAGGTGCAGATGGAAAAGCTTGGCTCTATGAGTATGATTTCTTTGACCGTTTGATAGAAACGAAAGACCCGTTAGGAAATCGGTGGAAAACCGAGAGAAATCTAGCAGGAGATGTCCTTCGAGAGATTACACCAGAAGGACACGAAACTCGTTATGAATACGATACGGATAGTCGTAAACTGCGTACGATTTATCCCGATGGTTCGGTGGAACGTTGCTTTTATGATGCGAATGGAAATCTAATCAAAAAAGTACGACCAGAATGTTATCAGCCACAACTAGACGATGGACAAGGAATTTTATATGAATATGACAATAGCAATCGTTTAATCAAAGTAATCGAAGAAGACGGCACAGTAAAGGAATGCTATGTTTATGATGCTTCTGGAAATCTTATCGAAGAAACCAATCGAACTGGTTATCCAACCTTTCATACCTATGATTATTTAGGCAATTGTACTGCCACTTGGAAACCAATCGAGAAACAGAAAGACGACATTTGGTATGGTATGACTGTGTATGAGTATGATACCGAAGGTAATAAGATAGCAGAAAAACGAGGACTAGACAAAGTAAAACGAGGAGAGTATGCCAAACGCTTTCACGAACTTTCGTTTTCTTATGATGGGCTACACCGTTTGACGAAAATAAAGGATGCTTTGGGTGGAGAAATCTGTTATACTTATAATTGCCTGAATCAAAAAACAAGTGAAACGATTCGCATGAGTTTCAAGGTAGAACGAAAGATTTGCTATGTATATGATGCGACAGGAAATGTAATACAACAAAAAGAAGCAATAGAAGAACGATTTTTAAAACCAAACGGAACAAAGCGTACCAAGTGGGCGGTCACTACCTATGAGTATGGAAATGAAAGAGTAATTGCTTCCAAAGGAAACAAAGCAAAAACAGCCTATCATATCCAAGACGAAGCAGGAAGTACGTTATTTCTTTTGGATGAAACACATAAAATTCAAAAGACATACCACTATGATGCGTTTGGAACAGTACTAGAAGAAAGTGGAGATACTTTAAATCGTCTCACCTACACAGGGCAACAATATGACACAGCAACAGGGCAATACTATCTAAGAGTAAGATTTTATAACCCTGCACTAGGAAGGTTCTTGCAAGAGGATGTATATAGAGGGGATGGACTAAATCTGTATGCCTACTGTAAGAATCATCCTGTGGGGTACTATGACTCAAGTGGGTATATGAGTTTTGGTTGTGATTTGAAGACTTCTGCTAAACAATGTAATGACCGAGCCACAGAACTAAATAATGCACGTGGAGGACGTGAGGCTCAGATGGGAACAACTGCTGTTATGAAAGCTATTGACAATGAAACTGGAGAAGTGATATATCTTGTTTCGACAAACCTATCTCAAAAATCGGCATCTAAGTCAATAAGGAATCTTTTGGCTGATAATGAGAGATATATTGGTGGAGAAGGTCATGCAGAGCAAACAATAATGAATAATAAGGGAACTAGGTATTCGATTGTTGCTGGAGGTACTTCACGAAATGTATGTAAGGATATTTGTAAACCACTTTTAGAAGCAGATGGACTCACGCTTGGGGAACCTACATTTAGAGGGAAAAATGATAAAACAAAATATAGACAGTTTTGGAGGCAATGATGAGAAATAGAGTTAGTATTGAAGAAGTAATATCTAAAAAAGATTTTTTGTGTGGTTCATAATGAACTGTTTCCCAAAGGGACTTGATGAAGAGAATGATATGTCTATCTACGATGTAATAGAAGAAAATTATTCTTTTGATATGGACTGCTTTAATAAATTTACTAATTATTATGATGGCGTATTTGAAGAAAATGATGGATATGTAGATAATCCAAATTCAATTATAGTGCAATTGAATAATCATAATGAATTGATTATTGAATTTCATCCTGGAGATGTAATCTTTTTTATGAATAACATAAAAATAGGATGTACAGGACCAGACTATAGTATTGGAGTAATCCCTATTGACGAATACATCGAGTTAACCAAGGGCTTATGCTATGAAAATAAATTATTTTTATTACCTATGGTAGAAGTCGAAGAGTATGAGGAAGCAAAATTCAGAGGAATCGTTGAGCTTATTATTTCAAATTTTAACATCAAAAAAAGTTGTGAGAAACAAATTGTTGAGATTATAATAAGTAATTGTTTATCTTAGGGGATAAACTTAAGGGTTATTGGAAAGTTTATGTTAAAGGTTATGGTTTGAAATCGCTCAAGTCGTGTAAGGTGTAAAATTTATTATGTCGCTACATAAGGACGTCCATCACTCTAAAATTATGGTGGTCTTTAAATTAATCGAAATGGCTCTCACCTATGGTGATGTGACCCATGGAGATTAATTTAGAGCCTCTTTTAGGGCGAAATTTGCCATCTGGATGCACATAAGAACATCCGAAATCAAAACTTAATATTGAGTTCCAATATGCTGATATTAATGCACTTTTTTTAAAACAATTTCTTGTTGCGAAAGGTGAAATATCCCCTGTGGTAAGGACATTTTATAAAATAGGGAAAATTTGTTTACTTGATATGTATGTAAAAAATAAGTATAGATGATAAATTATGTTGTGATTAATCTTTTTTTGTAACATTTTTGACTCATATAATAATATTATTTTTATGATATTCTTAATAGTTTAATATCACTTTACAAGGTTTTTGAAAAATGAATAATGTACAAGGTTTTTTCGTAGTATAATAAGTTTGTACACAAATAAAAACGAAAGAGGTGACCTTGTACGTCAAAACTATTATACAATAAAACTTCCATTTTGAGTAGACTATATCATTATTTTTCCATTTATTTTAAAGAATATTCTGCTCTAACCACAGAATCTTTCTTCCTTTTGTTACTTTCTATTTTAGTACTAGAATCTGTGGATTCTTTTCGATTTCTCTACCGATATTTTATTTCTCAATGCACAAAGAAATCCTTAAATGCTTTTTACTATTTCTGTTCTTATGTTAAAGTAGATTATTCTTCTTTTATGAATACGACAGTAAAAATAGCATTGTCTTTGATACCAACGACTCTTCATTCCTAACTTTTGCTTCTCTGTATTGATGATATGATGGTTGCAAAATATGGAACGAAATTTGAAGAGGTTTCTAAACTATTTGACCATGTTGCTCATCAAGGTTCTTCTTATTTACATGGACATTGTTTTGTTAGTTTACTGCTTTGTATTCCTGTATAGAAAAATGGAAATTATGTGATGTCTACAGGACAAACAGGTGGCTCTTGTCGTTTATTTTTAAGCACAATAGCTCCTGCCACCTTATCTTTGTTTTGTGCTTGGCAAGAAGTAGAATCCTATAAGGAAACCGAAGCAGAAGAGATAATCTATCTTCCATTAGTTCTGTATCGATTTCGATGGCAAATAATACCGATATCGGCATTATTTGCCAACGACTTTGATAAAAAAATAGTACTTCTTCTGCACCGTATTCTATTCCAAGAGACGTAACCACAATGAAATAATTTGCAAAAAAATAACGTGTCTTTTTGCAGTTGAGATTGATTTTTTTGTGCTTTTTTACGTTTTCTTTCTTGTGCTTGTTGTGCTTTTTCTTTTGGTAATCGTTGTGCTACTACTCGTACTAGATGCCACTGTTTCCCTTCTTTGCAATAAGCAAAGAATTCTAAGATAGGTTCTTTCTTTTTCTCTGCTTCTTTTAAGAGAGAATCCATATCTAGTTGGTTTCCTTCTGCATCAAACAAAGGAAATCGTTTCGGAGAGATTCTTAAAATCACATCTGCTTTTTTTTGGAGTGTAACTGCATAATTGTTTACAGTTCCAAATCCTGAATTCGCTAGTATGATATCTTGAGGAGAGAAATCAAAGATAGAAAGTGTTTCTGTGATATGATAATCGGTTACTTTGATTTGGTGCATTCTATTTTCCGTGAGAGAATAACAAAGATGGACTCGTTCTTGATGGTGTTGTTTTCCTTGTAAACGAACTAACGAACCATCGACAAGGAGAACCTTTCTTTGTTGGTAAGAAGAAGTGTTAGGAAACAACTTCTGTAACAGAAGTTGAAGTACTTGGTGTAAAAAAGAAAGAGAAGCAAGTAATTTTTTTCTCCAAGCAGTATCGGACATTGTAGCAATGCCAAGAGAGGAGGCAGCTACGGAAAGCATTCGCAAAGAAATCCCTGAACTAGCAAAGAGAAAAAACATACAAAGCAAATCCAAAGAAGAAGTAACTACTCGTTTTCTTTGGAATAGTTGATGTTGTTGTGATATCCTTTCTAAATGGTCAGGAAGCATAGGAAGTATATTTTTATTCCAAAGAGCAAAAACTTCTTGCAAAGAAGGCGTTAATTTAGTAGAATGTGTTTGTAAATTCATCATAAACCTCTTTTCTGTAATGTGTTGTAGCAAACTTATTTTACACGAAAAACAAGGTTTATGGTGAATTTTTTTTATTTTTTAATGAAGTTATTGCTTAAGTTCGCACCTATGGGGAAACATCCCATTTTTGTTAGAGAACAAAACAAACGAAAGGATTTCAAACTGTATTATGAAATTCTATTTAAAAATTTTCAGTGTAACAATTTCGAAGAATTAATACTTTTTTCTTCGAAATTAACTGCTTTTTTCAGTGATGGACATACAAACATTGAAATTCCCTATACTACAAATGATATGTGTATACACCTGGCATGTGAATGGGAAAATGAAAACAACGATAACTTGCTTTTAGTTGAGAATATGTACGGCATTTCTTCAAAATCGAAAATAGTTAGAATTGAACATTTATCGATTACGGAACTAATTGACAAAATGATGGAAATGATACCACATGAAAATCGTTATTTAGTTAAGAGCAGAATGATTCATTATCCGTATTTAAATTATCATGTGTTCAGTTTTTTGAACCTTGAAAGAATGTTTGGTAAAAAAGATTCCTATAGGATTGAGTTTTGCGAAAATGGAGAACTCGTTACCAAAGCAATTTCGCTTGTAAAATATGATAATTACCCATCTTTTTAATGATGATGATTTGCAGTTACACTAATAGATAATAATATTGCAAAATTATTAGAAGGATGTTCTGGTGGAAAACCAAATTCCTTTGGTGCTCCTATAAAGGACTATTTACCTGTATCGAAAATAAAGTTTAGAGTCTCTACAAGATATTTTATGAGACCTGATGGTACAAGAGATTCTGAAGAGTGTATTGGTACTGTGATCGAAAAAGAACTTGTGCGATAAACTGCAAGTTATCGAGATCTTGAACAGAATGAATTTTGCGGCTTTGTGAAGAGTTGAAAGCACGTAAGAATTTGAATTTTCTTAATGAAAGGCAT
>CALASV010000047.1 GCA_937888895.1 uncultured Clostridia bacterium
TGAAGGAAAGATAGACTGACTGGAAACGAAAAAACAGGAAAAAGTGAGGTGGTGAAATGGATATGAATATTTAGTTGTCTGTTTGATGAGAAATACCTATTTTGTGCAATAAAAAAGAGATGTTCTAAAATAAAACATCAAAATATAGACTAATTTTATTTTGGAACATCTCTTGAAGATATCAGTTATAAATAAGTAGCAAAATAGATTGTGAATATTTGTTTGACAGATGAAATAATTTTATCTTTAGATTTGAAATGGGTCAATATTTAATTGTTTGCAAATCCGAATAACAATATCAAAGGAAGCTCCACCAATATCTCGAGATAGTAAAGTCATTAATGTACTGTATGGAATATCTGTTACTTTTGCAAATTGGCGAAGGCTAGTGTAATTATCTAAAATAAGATTTCTAATATTTTCTTCTCGTATCATTTTGGTTGTTCTACTATAGTAACAGTAATTCCTTTTTCTTCCATTGATAAAATTTGTTCTTCGATGCAGTCCCAATCGGTAATGATGTAGTCAAAAACATCAATATCACAAACTTTGATGAAGGCATTTACGCCTATTTTAGTGCTTGGAATAAGTAAACATTTTTTTCGACTATTTTTAATAATAGTTCGCTGAAATGTAGCTGTTTCATCTGTTCCATTGGATAGACCAAAATCAGCTGTTAGACCAGCTCCTGTAAGGAAGCAAAGGTCAAAGTGTAATCTGCTTACAAATTCATTGGCAAGACTGTCCACTAAAGAACCACTCGGACGCATTTTTCCACCAGCAATATATACATCAATGTTATCAAATGTACGAAGTTCTTTTCCAATATCAATATTGTTGACAATAATTGTGTAATGAAATTCTTTTGGTAAAAAAGAAAGCATAATATATCCAAAAGAGCCACCTGTAAGATAAATTGTATCATTTTCTTGTATCATACTAGCACCTTTTTTTGCAATTTCTCTGTAAGTATCAAAAATAGGCATGGTGTTAAAATGACGGTTAGCAGGTGGACGAACATTGACTTGAGAGGTTACAATAGCTCCACCATAAGTTCTTTTGCAAATTCCTTTTTGTTCTAATAATCGTAAATCTCGGCGAGCAGATTCATCAGAGATGTCATATTTTTCTGTGATTTCTGAGATGGTAATTTTTCCATTTGTTTTAATAGTTTCTGCTATTTCTTGATGTCGTTCTTCTATAAACATAAAAATCAATCCTTTCTTTCAGATGTATAGGTTTGTTATAGTAATTAATTATTGTAATTGCAGTTTTAATTGTAACATCGAATTCGATATCAATAAAATACCACATAAACAGTAATAATTCAATAGTTTCGGTAATCGAATTTGCGTATATTTGTAGCAGGATAAAAATTGACTTTTGTAATATGAAAAAGTATAATGAAATCAGTTGAAATTATTAGAATGGAGTAAGCATGAAACATATAAAAGAAGATATTAAAAATAGACAATTTAAACGAGTTTATTTATTGTATGGTGCAGAAGAATATTTAAAGAAATTATATCGAAATAAATTAAAAGAAGCTATTTTAGAAGATTCTGATACAATGAATTTAGCACAATTTTCTGGTAGAACTACCGAAGAAAAACAAGTAAGAGAATTTGCTGATACAATGCCGTTTTTTGCTGATTACCATTTGTTACTTTTGGAAAATACAGGATGGTTTAAATATGCAACAGAGTTTGCTGATTATATTTCAGAAATTCCAGATACAGCAGTTCTTGTTTTTGTAGAAACAGAAGTAGACAAACGAAGCCGTATGTTTAAACAGGTAAAAGAACATGGTTATATTTGTGAAATGAATGGTATGTCAGAAAAAGATTTGAAATTATGGATAGGTTCTTTATTAAAAAAAGAAGGTCGTAATATTACCGAGTCTACTGTAAATTTTTTGTTAGAGCAAGTCGGAACAGATATGGGGAAATTACAATGTGAGTTAGAAAAACTGATTTGTTATACAATAGGACGAGATAGTATTACAGTGGAAGATATACAGGCTATTTGTTCCCAACAAATTACAGGAAAAATTTTTGCTATGACAGAAGCAATGGCACAGGGAAAGAAAAAACAAGCATTAGAATTATATTATGATTTAATTTCGTTGCAAGAGCGACCACTTGGAATTTTATATATGATTCAAAGACAATTTCATCTTCTTTTGCTTGTAAAAGAAATGAAGAAAAATGGAAATGATAAAAATAGTATGGCATCTGTGCTTGCTGTACCACCTTTTGCAGTACAAAAATATATCAATCAAGCAGAACGATTTCAAATAGAAGAATTAAAACAATTATTAGATTATAGTTTAAAGTTAGAAGAAGATGTAAAAACAGGACGATTAAAAGAACAATTAGCAGTAGAATTATTATTAGGGTAAGTAGGTGAAAAAAGTATGGTATCTCAATGTGAAGAATGTCAATATTATGCTTATGATGAAGATTATGAAGCATATATGTGTGAAGTGAATATGGACGAGGATGAATATGCTAGATTGGTGTCAGGGGCTAGAATTAGCTGTCCTTATTATAAACGAGGAGATGAATATTTTATTGTAAGGAAACAGATATAAAAATAATATAGATGAAAGGAAGATAAATGATATGGTAAATTTAGACAAATTAGGTAAATTTATTAGTTTGATTTTGCGACATCATCCAGAAACCATAGGGATTTCATTAGATGAACATGGTTGGGCAAATGTAGAGGAATTGCTTCGTGGAATTAACAATAGTGGAAGAAAAATTGATATGAAACTATTAGAAGAAATTGTTCGTACAAACAAAAAACAAAGATATTCTTTTAATGAAGATAAAACATTGATACGAGCAAATCAGGGACATTCTATTTCTGTAGATGTGGAGTTAGAGGAAATGCAACCTCCACAAGTGTTGTATCATGGAACAGCAAGTAGTTTTTTAGATGCTATTATGCAAGAAGGATTAAAACCTATGAGTAGGTTGTATGTACATTTATCTAGTGATATAGAAACAGCAAAAGTAGTTGGAGCAAGACATGGTAGACCAGTAATATTAAAAATAAATACAAGTAAAATGCAGGAAGATGGAATGAAATTTTATTTGTCGAAAAATGGAGTATGGTTGACAAAAAATATTCCTACGAAATACATAGAGTTAATGCAATAGTAAGAAAAAATAGAAAAGGGAAAATAAAAGGGGAATTTATTGTGATTGAAATAAAAGAGATGACAAGAATATATGCTGATGAAGTAATCAAAATGATGCGTATATTTTATACATCACCAGCAGTACACACAAATGGTTCAGAGGAAATATTTTTTAATGATGTAGAAAATTGTATCAATAATAATCCATATTTAGAAGGATATGTATTTGTAGAAAATGATATAGTGTTAGGATATGCTATGTTAGCAAAAAGCTTTTCTACGGAGTTTGGAAAGCCTTGTATTTGGATAGAAGATTTATATTTAAGACCAGAATATCGAGGAAAAAACATAGCAACGGAATTTTTTACATTTCTTGAAGAAAAGTATACAAATGTTATTTTTCGATTGGAAGTAGAAGCAGAAAATGAACGAGCAGTTTATGTTTATAGAAAAAATGGATTTGAAGTATTACCTTATATGGAAATGAAAAAAGAAAAATAATAGGTAGATGAAGTGAATGAGTGAATTTATTATAAATGATGGTGAATTGATACAATATAATGGATTAGATAGTGAAGTGATTATTCCAGATAATGTGGTTAGAATAAAAAATCAAGTATTTTATCGATGTAAATTTTTAACTAAAATTGTTATTCCGAATAGTATAACAGAAATTGGTGAGCATACATTTGCTGATTGTTATCAGTTAGAGTTTGTCCAGTTTCCAGAAAAGTTAGTTTCTATTGGCAAGTATGCATTTGCTAATACAAGGTTGAGCCATATTAAACTACCTGAAAGTATAACGAAAATAGAAGAAGGTGCATTTTATGGGTGTTCTTTTTTAGAATCAGCTTTGATTTTTTCTAATATAAATAACATCAATAAATTGATGTTTTATAAATGTTATTCTTTATCTAAAGTAATAATTCCGAATGATATAACAAAAATAGAAGAATATGCATTTGCTGATTGTTATGAGTTAGAAACTGTAAAATTACCAGAAAATTTAAATTTTATTGGAAAATATGCCTTTGCTAATACAAAATTAAAACAACAACGGATTAATTTTAAGCAAGATTGTTTTATAGAGGATACAGTATTTTATGGTTGTGGAGATTTGGATGAAGAAGATTTAGAAAGTATTGCAAAAAGTGAAGCATTTTTATCTCAAAAAATTAATCCATCGAAATGTCTTAGTGGGCAAAGTGAGCAAATTTTAAAACTTTCTAAAGAAATTGTAGGGAATTTGAAGACCGATTATGAAAAGGCAAGAGCTATTTCTGAATGGATAGTAGAACATATTAAATATGATGAGTATAGAAAAGCAAATAGGAGTTTTTCTTCGGTTGCTTTAGAGCCTGAAGAAGTTTTGGCGAAAGGTTGTACTGTTTGTGAAGGATATGCTCGTTTGACGAAAGCGTTATTTTGTGCGAGTCATATTCCAACATTACATATAATAGGTCATTTAAAAGGGAAAGAGAGCGTTTGGCATGCTTGGAATACTGCATTTATAAATGGGCGATGGATTTGGTTAGATAATACAGGTGGAATGAAAAATTTTGATATGCCAACAAGAGCTTTTGCAAGGACACATATATTAGATGGTGGTATAAAACTAACACTAGATAATACAGTAGCAGTAGATAAAATAACAGAACTACTTCATTGTGAAGAATAGATAG
This sequence comes from uncultured Clostridia bacterium, assembly GCA_937888895.1. Classification (GTDB taxonomy): domain Bacteria; phylum Bacillota; class Clostridia; order Lachnospirales; family Lachnospiraceae; genus SIG299. The sequence goes on from CALASV010000047.1 coordinate 4,831, forward strand.
GTAATATTTATGAATTTTTATATTGTATAAAATTTAAAAGATAGTGTAAAATTTTTGTAGGTCAGAAGAAAAATAAAAAAGAAGAAAGCTCCTT
>CALASV010000048.1 GCA_937888895.1 uncultured Clostridia bacterium
TTGCAATTGTCTAAAGAGCAATTACAACAAGAATATGGTGAGTTAGTACCAAAATTTCTTTTAATGAAAGAATTATCGGATATATTAAGAAATAAACGTCATCAACGAGGTGCCGTTGACTTTGATTTTCCAGAGAGTAAAATTATTGTAGCTGAAAATGGAAGACCGATTGAAATTAAACCTTATGAAAGAAATGATGCGACGAAAATAATTGAAGATTTTATGTTAGCAGCGAATGAAACAATCGCAGAAGATTTCTTTTGGCAGGAAGCACCGTTTGTGTATCGTACTCATGAAAATCCTGACCCAGAGAAAATTCAAAAGTTAGGTGTTTTTATTAAAAATTTTGGTTTGAATATAAAAGAAGGAAAAGATGGTATTCATCCAAAAGAAATCCAAAAATTATTGGATTCTTTGGAAGGAAAAGAAGAGGGACCTTTGATTTCTCGTTTGACACTTCGTTCTTTAAAACAGGCAAAATATAGTACGGATTGTGAAGGACATTTTGGATTGGCAGCAAAATATTATTGTCATTTTACTTCTCCAATTCGTAGATATCCTGATTTACAAATTCATCGAATTATTAAAGATAACTTGAATGGTAGATTAACGGAGGAAAGAAAAGAACATTATATAGAAATTTTAGATGAAGTTGCGTTAAATTCTTCTAAGACAGAGCGTTTAGCAGAAGAAGCAGAACGAGAAGTGGAAAAAATGAAAAAAGTAGAATATATGGAGCGTCGTATTGGTGAAGTATATGATGGTGTAATTTCTGGTGTGACAAATTGGGGGATTTATGTAGAACTTCCAAATACAGTAGAAGGAATTATTCGATTAGAAAATATACAAGATGATTTTTATCGTTTAGATGAACAAAGATATCAGTTAGTGGGAGAAAGATTCCATAAAGTATATCGTTTAGGACAGCATATTACAATTATGGTACTTTCGGTAGATAAGTTATTAAAAACCATTGACTCTTCCATTTACACGGTAATCTAATAAAGGGAACAATGTTATGGATTTGGAGGACAATATATGGCAGGTGGAAAAGATAGTATCAAGTTAGTGGCAAACAATAAAAAGGCATACTTTGATTATTTTATTGAAGATAAGTATGAAGCTGGTATTGCGTTGCATGGTACAGAAGTAAAATCCATTCGTATGGGAAAATGCAGTATTAAAGAAGC
>CALASV010000049.1 GCA_937888895.1 uncultured Clostridia bacterium
TTGGCTCATTTACAATCGCTCTTGCAATCGCAATACGCTGTTGTTGACCACCAGAAAGAGAATCTGGCATACGATTTCCATATCCACTTAAATTTACTAATTTCAATGCATATTCAATTTTATCTTTAATATATTGTTTGCTCTTTTTCTTAATTTTTAAACCAAACGCAATATTTTCTGCAATCGTCATATGTGGAAACAGAGCATACTTCTGAAATACTGTATTTAACTGTCTATGATTTGGAGGAAGATTTGTAATATCCTTTCCATCAAAAATAACCTTTCCTGTATCTGGCGACTCAAAACCTCCGATAATACGAAGCGTTGTTGTTTTACCACAGCCAGATGGACCAAGTAGAGTTAAAAACTCATTCTCCTTTATCGACAAATTTAAGTCATCCAAAACCATTGTATCACGACCAAATTTTTTGGATATATGCACTAAGTCAATCAGTGTATTGTTTGCCATTTTATCGTTACCTCTTTCTTTTAAAAGCTTGGCGGTGTGGATACCCATAATAAACTAGCACCCATCTTGCCTACAGCAGTAATATAATGTTCTTTGTTTGGGGTAAAATAAAAAGATTCCCCCTTTTTCACACGATATTGCTTCTTGCCAATGTGAATATCAATTGCTCCAGCCAAAACGAAACCAAACTCCTCTCCTTCATGAGGATTATCTGGATAAGTAGCACCATCTGGCTCTAATGTGAGCAAGATAGGCTCTAACATATTTTTTTGTGCATTTGGAACAATCCATTCAATTTTGTTTTTTAAGTCACTATCTTCTTTTACAAAATAATCCGTCTTTTTAAATACGACTTGCTCTGAAGATGTACCAGAAAAAAACTCCTCTAAATTCGTACCAAGGCATTGTAAAATATCTACCAATGTCGCAATCGAAGGAGACGTTAAATCCCTCTCTAACTGCGAAATAAAACCCTTGGAAAGCTCGGCACGGTCGGCTAGTTCTTCTTGTGTCAAACTTTTCTGAATACGAAGTTCTCTAATTTTTTCACCGATATTCATAATTCTCTCCCTCTTTCCAAAGAATCTTACAAAAATAAAACTAAAAGTTTAGTAATGCTAAACAGTAAATACATTATACTCCTTATCTAGTAATTGTCAATAGAAATGTAGGAAAAAAGTTTTATATTTTAGCGTGGTAATGTTATAATGTAAAAAACCACTCATAAAATATAAAAAGGAGAAACTTCTTCGTTTCTCCTTCTCATAAAACTATTTTATTTCTTTGAAATCACACTTTACATATTAAGCTCAATTCTTTTCAACAAACATCGTTTCTTAAAAAATGAAATGCCATAACATACCACTGTATCATAATCATCCAAAAAATCCTCAATATATTTTTTTACTGCAATTTGATTTACAGCTTTCAAACAATCTGTTTGCATATTATTTACATTTTGAGAATGCTTTGCTTCCATAATAATTACTCGTTGGTTTACGATATCTTTTACTACAATATCAGGTCGTCCTTCCCCATGTTCTCTATCACTTTCCACAAGATAACCAATCCCTACAAAAATTCCAGCAAGAAATGCATGATAATAATCTTCTTTATAATTATGATAACTAATTGTTTGGCGAAGTATTTTAGAAATAATAACCGATGCTGTTTCTTCTTTTCCTAACCATAAACTATCCATTAAGGAAGTACGATTCGAATTTCTCATAGTATCTTTAAACCATTCTACAATTGTATCAGCAAAAATTGTTTTCACTTCTTCATTTGGAATTATCAAATGCGTCATCCCATTTTCTGTATCGTTTTGTATTTTTGTTAAGTACCCTGTAAGATATAAAATACTCCAAAAATTATCTTCTGTAGAATGTTCAAAATCATAAGTTAAATCATCCTTTATATGAACAGCAACACTATCACCAGATAATAATAATTCAAACTTTTCATTTACTTGAACATTCGGATTTCCAATAAAATTACGAATAATATTATTATGACTCGTATCTTTCCAATAATTTTGTGGTTTGCGATTTGGATTTTCCATTAAAACCGAAACATGATTTACGACATCCCAAGGACAATAAATATCATATATGCCAAAATGATATCCATCATACCACTCTTTTATTTTCTGAAAATGAGTTTCCAAATGAACCTCTTGTAACAATTTCTCTACTTCTTCTTCTGTAAAGCCAAAAGAGTTCATATAATTCTCTCCATCAATAGAACTATTTAAAAAATGATTTGTGCCAGTAAAAATACTTTCTTTGGCAATACGCAAACACCCTGTAATTACAGCAAAATTTAAATAAGAATTTGTCTTTAATGCCGTACTCATCATACCACGAATGACATCCAACATTTTTTCATAATATCCATATTCATTTGCTTTTGCAAGAGGCACATCATATTCGTCAATCAATAAAATTACTGACTTTCCATAATGTTGATACATCATACGCATCAAAATAAACAAACTATTTTCTAATTCCGTTTCATTCGCTTCACATCTAATAAAACGATAAAGTCTTTCCTTATCATCTTTCTCTACTATTTCACTTTCTAACAAATAAGAATGTCTTTTACATAAATCTGATATCAACAGATGAAGTTGAGCATACGACTTTTCAAATTCCATCCTAGCAATATCTTTCAATGTCAAAAATAACACAGGATGCTGATTCATCCATACATCACATAACTCTTTATTATGAGAAATTTGTAAACCTTCAAAAAGAACCTTGCTATCTTTACGAATATCAAAAAAACATTCTAACATACTCATCATTAAAGTTTTTCCAAACCGTCTTGGACGAGTAATTAAATTGACAGAAAAACTCTTATCTAAAAGTTCTTCAATAAACATTGTTTTATCAATATAATAACAACTGTTATTTCGTATCTTTTCGAAACTTTCAATTCCTACAGGAATTTTTATTTTTGTTTCAACCATTACATCCTATCCTTTCCTTTTCATACTCACCCTAGTATTATTTTACTATCTCCTTTTACATTTTTTGAAAAAAATATATACATATTATAGCTTATATTATAGAGATTAGCAAAACTTTTTCAAACTTTATTAGCCTATCTTCTTTATTACTAATGCAATAACTTAACACGAAAATAACTCTTAATCCAGCTATAGCAGACTTAATCACTTCTTTCAAGCTTTTTGATGCAACAGAATGTAATTCCATGCCATCAACAATCTCACCAACAACATCTACGGATTCCACACTTTCATCAAACTTATATCTTCTATAATTCCTATGGAATTTTTGTTTTCTTCCATACTACTTTGGGTTTCTTGTAATTTTTGATTTAACTCACTAACTGTATTTTCTGCATCTGATGGTTTACATGACAGCAAAAAACATCCTACAAATGCAAAATATTTTCTCTTTTTCATATTTCCCTCTTTATGTCCTATTTCTGTTCTGCATAATACAAAAGAAGTTCATAAAATGTGCGTTCTCTTACATAATTTTTCAGATATGGCTTTATAGTTTCAAATTTCTTTTTCATCTCGTCCATCCTTTCTCATCAACTGCATACTACATTACAAAATTTTCTAACTCTCTTCCTATCATTAAAATTATTTCTCAAAAAATATTACATTTTATAGTAAAATGTAACATTTTTTATTCTCAAACTAATGTTTTTCCCATTTTTAGTATAATTCTTTTCTCCATTTATTCTGTTTAAAACATAGACAAAACTCCATTCTTCCCTTATAATAAAAATAAACAGAAAAAGGAGATGGTTGCCTATGTTGGCAACAGTAAAGGGAATTGTACAAGGAAATACAGTTTTAATAGATGAAGATATAAGAGAATATGATGGAACAGAAGTAATCGTTACCTTATTAAGTTATCCAAAGAAAAAAATTAAAAAAGCTCCTATTGATTGGGATAGTTTTGTTATTTCAAGTGAAAGAGGAGAAAATGTAGAGGAATATATGAGAGAGATGCGTGAAAATGATAGACTATAAAAAAGTTTTTGTAGATACTGCACCTTTACCAACTTATTGGAACTTGATTGAGAATAAATATAACAAATAAATCTCTCGCAGTAGATGTAAAAACATTCTGCGAGAGACTTTTCTATTAATAATTCATATTTTTATCCATCACAGGAAGTCGCATAATTACTTTGAGCACATTCATTGCATTTCGTTGTACTTCCCCTAATTTCAATTTCTCTGTACCAATAGATTCCAATGTATTATCGTTATTACTGTTAGCTTCTGCATCTACTACTACCATATACAAGTCATTTTGGCTTCGAACCATAGGTGCTGTTTGTTGTGGTGAGCCTTCTTCTCCTTCTTCATTTCCTTTTGCCCACCAATCTGTCATTACCAAACCTTGATAGCCCCATTCTTTTCTTAAAATATGAGTAAGTAAATCATAATGGCTAGAAGTCCATATTTCATTGACTGGATTATAAGAGGACATAATTGTATAGGCTCCGCCTTCTTTACAAGCGATTTCAAAACTCTTTAAGTAAAGTTCACGAATGGCACGTTCGGAAACCCTCGCACTTACAAAATGTCTACGATGTTCTTGGCTATTCGCAATAAAATGCTTGATGGTACCTGTAACACCTTGTCTATGCAATCCTCTTAATTGTGCTGTTGCCATACGTCCTGCTACCAATGGATCTTCGGAAAAATATTCAAAATTTCTTCCATTGAGTGGATTTCTATGCAAGTTTAATCCTGGTCCAAGTAAAATATCAATGTTATTTTTTCTCATTTCCAAGCCTAAACATTCAAACAATTCCGTAGAAAGTGCTTCGTTGAAACTACAAGCAAGACAAGTTCCATTTGGAATCGAAAATGCAATAGCTCCAGAATCCATTCGTAAACCACTTGGTCCATCCGTACAACAAGCAATTGGAATACCAAATTCTCGTAACGATGGGGAAAGTCCACCAATTGCACCACCTGTTCCAGCCGTTACTTTTGGAGAATTCATTCCTTCCCCTCGAAGAAGTGTGCAAAGTTGTTCGTTAGAAAGCTGTGCCATAAATTGTTCCATTGTCACTTTTCCTAATTTCACATCTTTTAACTTATATCCTTTATCCCCTGTATAAGCAATATCTTCTGGACGATTTTCATTGATTCTTTCTTTCAAATTATAAGTTCTTAATGGAACGTCTTCATATTCCATCAAAAATCCAGTTTCTGTTTCTACTGGATGCATTCGCTTAAATTGTGTTACAGGAGACACTGCTTTACTCAATTGCTCTACTAAAATCGTTTCTTTGACTGCATAGCGACCTGCTTTTGTTTCACATCGCACTCCATTTCCTATATAAAATGTATAAGTACCTTCTTCTAATACATACGCTGATGGATAACCTGATACTCCACTATCATCATAAGAAGAAAAATAATATCTATCGCAAAAAATAGCTAAACGCTGTGTTTGTCCTGCAGCAAGTTCTTTTGTTTTAGCAAATCCACAAAGAATTCTAGATGGTTTTCCAAGTTTTCCTTGTGGTGCATTTACATAAACTTGTACCACTTCTTTTCCAGCTCTTATTCCTAAGTTTGTAACATCTACTTCTATGAAAACTCCATTTGGTTTCCAAAGAAATGTACATACTTTTTTATCAAAAGTTGTATAAGATAAACCAAATCCAAATGGATATAACACTTTTTCTTTTGCAACCGTTTCAAAGTAGCGATATCCTACATAAATATCTTCCTCGTATACATTAACATCTCCTCCTCCAAAATTTTTCGTAGAAGGATAATCAGCAATATCTAATGCAACAGTATCTGCTAATTTGCCACTTGGATTTACTGCACCTGTAAGTACATCAACTACAGCATTACCACCTTCTTGACCACCTTGCCATACATATAAAACAGCAGAAGGCTGATAGGTTTTCACCCATTTCATATCTATTACATTACCTACATTTAAAAGAACAACTGTCTTTTCAAAATGTTTACAAACTAATTCTAACATTCGTTCTTCTACTTTCGTGAGCAAATAGCTTCCTCTTGTCGCAGAATTATCTTTATCTTCTCCTGCTGTTCTTGCAACAACAATAATTGCTACCTCAGATTCTTTTCTTGCCTTTTTCACAAAATCTTCTTCCAAAGGCATTTCTTCTTGACACCAAGGTTCTGTTGCCCAACCTGTTCCATTATCAAACTCATGTTCTTTCACCCATGACACATACGCATTTTTTACGGCTTGATTGAGACAAATATTTTCATTACATTCTAATGCATCTAAAATACTTACGACATACTCTGTATTTACCATACCACCAGAACCTGTCCCACTTTTCACATAATTTAACTGACTACGACCAAAAAAAGCTACTTTACAACCTTTTTGTAACGGTAAAACATTTTGTTCATTTCGCAAAAGGACAATACCCTCTGCTGCTATTTGTCTTGCTAAACTCGTATACTTTTTCATATCTAACATAAAATAATCACTCCTTGCGTAGTTTTATATTTCGAGTTATTTAACAATTTATACTTTGTCATACTTTTATTTTATCAATTAATTATATATTTGCAATTATTTCTGTTCCTTAATCATTATGTATAAAATCATTATTCTTTCAAAAAAGCAATAGAACTAAGTGTTTTTCTAAAAAATCGTTCTACGGCATCTTCATAAGCCTTTGCATCGAAACAATAACTCATTCCATGTCCTGCACCTGCTACTGTAACTAATTCTACTTCCGAAACACACGCTTCTTTACAAGCAATACTCATAGAACAAGGCACAAAATCATCTGCTTCTCCATGAATTAAAAGCACTGGCACTTTACAATGTTTCATACTTTCTACTGCTGAAGATTCTTCTAAATTAAAATGACCAAAAATTTTTGCAGAACATTTTGCTAATGGATATAGAAGTTCTGCTGGTAATTTCATACTTTTCATAACAGAAATCAAAATCTCCTTTGGCGAAGAATATCCACAATCTGCCATAATTCCTTTTACATTGTTTGGAAGTCCCACATCTGCTGCCATCATCACGGTAGCTGCACCCATGGAAAGCCCCGAAAGTAAAATCTCAGTATCTTTTCCAAAACGGTCAATTAAATAATTAGCCCAACATTTACAATCATAACGCTCTTTTAC
>CALASV010000050.1 GCA_937888895.1 uncultured Clostridia bacterium
AAAGTACGAATACTTTCGAAGCCAATTCCATTTCTTCTGGTGTAGGGAACGATGGTGCAATACGGATATTAGAATCCTGTGGGTCCTTTCCATAAGGGAAGGTAGCACCTGCACCTGTTAAAATAACACCAAGTGCTTTACATTTTGCAACAACAGATTTTGCACATCCTGGAAGTGTATCAAAGGAGATAAAGTAACCTCCTCTTGGTCTTACCCAACTACCAATTTCTAATCCAGTAAGTTCTTCTTCTAATGTATTTAATACAGCTTCAAACTTTGGACGAAGGATATCCGCATGTAATTTCATATGAGCTTTTAAGCCGTCAATATCTTTAAAAAATCTAGCATGTCTTAACTGGTTAATCTTATCATGACCAATCGTCTGAATACTCATTTGTGCTTCAATAAAGTCAATATTCTTTAAAGAAGAAGCGATTGCGGAAACACCAGAACCAGGGAAAGTGATTTTGGATGTAGAAGCAAAAATATAAACCATATCTGGATTACCAGCTTTTTCGCATTCGTCTAAAATATTTAAAATTTCATCTTGAATATCATCATATAAATGATGGATACAATATGCATTATCCCAATAAATACGGAAATCTTCAGCCGCTGGCTTTAAGTTAGCAAAACGCTTTACTACTTCATTAGAGTAAGAAATACCAGTTGGATTAGAGTACTTTGGAACACACCAAATACCTTTTACAGCAGGGTCATTATTAACATAACTTTCTACCATATCCATATCTGGACCATCTTCTAAAAGAGGTATATTAACGAGTTCAATACCAAAATATTCTGTAATTTTAAAGTGTCTATCATAACCAGGAACAGGACATAAGAATTTTACTTTGTCCAATTTACACCAAGGAGTAGAACCATTGACACCATGTGTAACAGAACGAGAAACGGTATCATACATAATATTTAAACTAGAGTTACCACAAACAACAACATTGTCTTTTTTTACAGACATCATATTTGCCATGAGTCTTCTACATTCACCAATACCATCTAAGTCACCATAGTTACGAGTATCATTACCAAGCATAGTTCTCATATCAGAGGAACTATTAAATACATCTAACATTGGCATAGAAAGTGCAAGTTGAGAAAATCCTGGTTTTCCTCTTGCCATATTTAAGTTAAGTCCTTTGGACTCCATTGTTTTATATTCTTCTTCTAAAGCTGCTTTTACAGTAAGTAATTCATTTTTTGTCAAATCTTTATATGCTTTCATAGTAAAAAACTCTCTTTCTTTTAATTTATAATACTTTAACACGGTAATGTAAAATATGCAATAGGAAATTTAAAAAAATTCAATCTGTTTTTATAAAAAAATGTTTATGGGAAGACATTGTAATTTGTAGAAAAATTGTATATAATAATTTTACATTAAGAGTTATGACAGAATGGATAGAAAGAGAGTGTATCTTTAAATGAAACAAATGCTGAGAAAAATGTTAATTACTATGTTTAGTATAATGGTAGTTATCATATTATGTATTGTTTTTTTTATACATAACTATCAATTTAGAATGCAATATAAAGAACAAAGTTATATTTTATTTGAACAAGTAAAACATATATTAGAAGAAAATTCGTTAGACCAAAAGTATACGACTACAGAGTATGAACAAATTTCTTATATTTTTTCTTTGTTAACTACGGATGATACTTCTAGGTTATATGCAATAGAACAAATAACAGGAGAAATACTTGGTTCAACAAATAAAGGTGTGGTTGGAAATAGTGCAAAATATTTGGGATTTTCTATGGAGCAAATAACATCGGATAAAAATGTATTTTCTAGTACAATATTAGGAAAGAAAGTACATTGTGTTTCAGATAAGTATGGGAATCTTATTTTAATAAGAACACTTCCAATGAAAGATTTATATTCAGGTGTATTACATGATATTTCTATTATGACTTGTTGTTTACTTTGTATTGTAATCGCAGCCATTTGTTTTATGGAGAAATTTTTAGATAAAAATATTGTACAAGAAATTTATACGATTAATCAAGTATTAAAAGAAGGAGATGTGAATCAATTAGTAGAAGTAAAGATTACTCCAGAATTTGAATTACTAAGTGATTGCATCAATCATATGAGAAAAACGCTTTCAGGTACAATTGAAAAAATGTCTTATGTATTAGACCATGCAAGTTTACCAATGGGTGTTTATGAATATAATAGAAGTACAAATGCAGTTCAAGTAACAAAACAAGTGAAGTATATATTAAATTTAAATGATAAAAGAGCAGAACAATTATTTGGAAATTATGAAAAATTTGAAGAATTTTTAGCAGAGGTTCGCCAAAATCCAGTAAAAGATTTCAATGATACATATAAATTACAGTGTGAAACAGGAAAACAATATATTAGAATGGAATCTTTTAAAAAAGATGGAGAGATTATGGGGATTCTTATAGATGTGACAAGTAGTGTTTTGCGAAGTAAAAGAATTGAGCAAGAACGAGATATTGATATGTTAACAGGTATTTATAATCGTCGAGGTTTTGAATCTTTATTAGAGAAAATTTACGAAGACCCTGAAATTACAAAACATAGTGCATTGATTATGTTAGATGCTGATGGATTAAAACAATTAAATGATAAATATGGGCATAAAATAGGAGATGATTATTTATGTGAATTAGTAAATCAGGTGAATCATATTTCTCCAGAAAATACATTGTTTTCTAGACAAGGTGGAGATGAGTTTGTTCTTTTTTATTATGGATGTAATACAAACGAAGAATTGATGAAGTACATTAGTGCATTAAATAAAATGCGTGACAGAACAGAATTTTCTGTAGAAAATGATACAACAATTGAAGAAATAATACCTGAAGAACAACTAGAAACATCTAGTGATTTAGCAAATTTTGTATTTAATGCAAAATTATTAGATATATCAGGTAATGAAGTAGCAGAAAATATAAAAATAGAAGATAATTATAAAATAAAAATAGATTTTACAGAACAGGCAAATAAACAATTTAAAGAAAATGAGAATGGAGTTATGACTTACCAATTACCAAGTTCAATAACTCTTATTAATGATGTTTTAAATGTGCCACTAACAATATTAAATACAGAAACACAAGAAAATATCAATGTAGCAAATTATTCCGTAGATAAAACAAATAATATAGTTACAGTAATTTGGAATAAAATTGATGTTTTAGGAAATCAATCAGAAAATTATTTTTTTGAAAATTGTGAAAATACAATTTTTAGTTTTGAATTTGATGTGAAAATATCTTCAAACAATGAAGAAAATATGATAATTGATTTTGGAAATAATATAAATTTAAATATAACTTTTTTGACTGT
>CALASV010000051.1 GCA_937888895.1 uncultured Clostridia bacterium
CATCTTGAAACATAATATCGCCTCCTTTGTTATTATTGTACGATATTATTTTAAAATTATCAACTTATTTAATAACAAATTCTTTGAAAGTAATCTTTCCGATTTTCCACTTATTGAGTGGAAAATCTATAGAAAATATTTCTACAATAGATAAAAACTATAAAGATTTTTTCAGTATATCCTTTACTTATTCTTTTTCAAAAGACAAATAGTTTCTACATTCGCTGTTTGTGGAAACATATCAACACAAACTACTTTCTCCACTCGATATCCACCCTCTGTCAATGCTACCAAGTCCCTTGCTAAACTCGTAGGTTTGCAAGAAATATATACCATATATTCCACTCCATAAGCAATAATTTTTTGCAACGCTTTTGGGTGAATACCGTCTCTTGGTGGGTCTAAAATAATATAGTCTGGTTTTTCTTCTATTGTATCTAATACTTTTAATACATCTCCTGCGATAAATTCACAATTCTCAAGTCCATTCTCTTTTGCATTTTCTCGTGCTGCTTCTACGGCTTCTTCTACAATTTCCACACCGATAACTTTTTTTGCTACATCTGCCATTAGCTGTGCGATTGTTCCTGTTCCACTATACAAGTCAAATACAACATTTTTGTTACCTTCTCCAATAAATTCTCTTACTGTACTATACAATACTTCTGCTCCAAGAGAGTTTGTTTGAAAGAAAGAAAAAGTTGAAATTTTAAACTTTAATCCTAACAATTCTTCATAAAAATATTCTTTTCCATACAAAACATTAGTTTTATCACTTCGTACAACATCTGCTAATCCGTCATTGATACTATGCAAAATTCCTGCAAAGGTACCTTCTAATGGCAATGCTAATAATCGTTCTTTCAACGGTTCCATTAGCATATTGCTTTGAGAAGTTGTTACTAAATTCACTAAAATTTCTCCTGTTTTTTGTGCTCTACGAACAAGTAAATGTCTTAAATAACCTTCATGGGACATTTTGTGATAATACGTTTGATTTTGCTCTCTACAATAGTCTAATACGCAAGTTAAAATTTGCTGAATATCGGAATGTACTAAACTACAATGAGGTACTGGCACAATATCATAAAACCTACCTTGTTTATGAAGTCCTAATGTCAGTTCTCCACCTTTTACTTCATCTCCAAAGGAAAATTCCATTTTATTTCGATATGCTAATCCTTTTGGACTTCCTTTAATTCCTAAAAATTCATACCCTTCACTGATTGGCGCAATTACTTCATCAATCAATTATGTCGCCAGAAATGATTGATGGAACGAGTGATGCATGGTATAATATAGTCAAATACTTTAAAAATATAATTTTGATAGGAAAAAACTATGAGTGTTAATGTTTTTGGTAAACCAACTGCAGAAGTTCTGTCACTTGAAGTAGATGAACGCTACTCAAGACTTATACTTCCATTT
>CALASV010000052.1 GCA_937888895.1 uncultured Clostridia bacterium
GTCGAAACATGAGATACTAGCTGTAGTAACTCAACCAGATAAGCCAAAGGGAAGAAGTCAAACAACATTAACGTTTCCTCCAGTGAAAGAAGTAGCATTAGAACATAATATTCCAGTATTTCAGCCACAAAAGGTAAAAGAAGAAGGATTTTTAGAGGAAGTAAAAAAATTAAATCCAGATATTATTTTAGTAGCTGCGTATGGAAAGTTACTTCCAAAAGTATTGTTAGATATGCCAAGGTTTGGTTGTATCAATGTACATGCTTCTTTACTTCCAAAGTATCGAGGAGCTTCTCCGATTCAATGGGCAGTATTAAATGGAGAAGAAAAAAGTGGTGTTACGATTATGCACATGGCAGAAGGCTTAGATACAGGAGATATTATTTTAACACAAGAAGTAACACTTTCCAAAGAGGAAACGGCAGGAAGTTTACATGATAAGTTAGCAGAAATTGGTGGACCATTGTTATTGTCTGCAATGGATGCGATAGAAACTGGTAGAGCACCAAGAATCCATCAAAAGGAAGAAGAAGCAACGCATGTAAAAATGTTAGATAAAGCGATGGGTAATCTAAATTTTTCAAAATCAGCAACAGAATTAGAACGTTTTGTAAGAGGGTTAAATCCATGGCCAACAGCATATACGAAATTGCATGGAAAGATGTTGAAAATATGGAAAGCCGAAGTGGTAGAAAATAATTTGTCAAAAGAACAAAGACAACAAGAGTTTGGAACGATTGTAACAATAGAAAAAGATAGTTTTGGAATTTTGACCGGAGAAGGAATTTTAGTAGTAAAAGAATTACAATTAGAAGGAAAACGCAGAATGACAGTAGAAGAATTTTTGCGTGGTGCTTCACTAGAACTTGGAACTTTGCTTGGAAGATAGTTAATTTGAGAATGGAGGGGTACTATGCCATTTTTTTATGATGCAACTTATTTTTTAGTTTTAATTGGTGCTGTGTTATGTATGTTAGCATCTGCAAAAGTGAAAAGTACTTATGCAAAATATGCACAGGTAAGAAGTTTAACTGGTATGACAGGGGAAGAAGCTGCGAGAAGAATTTTATCTACAGCAGGAATTTATGATGTTAGGGTACAACATGTAGCAGGAGATTTAACAGACCATTACGACCCAAGAAATAAAACATTAAATTTATCCGATACGGTTTATAGCAGTACTTCTGTGGCAGCAGTTGGTGTAGCAGCACATGAGTGTGGTCATGCGATACAGCATGATAGAGGGTATGCACCTTTAAAGTTTCGTTCTGCTATTGTACCCGTAGCAAATTTTGGAGCAAAAGTATCTTGGCCATTGATTTTATTTGGATTATTGTTAGGTGGAAGTAGTCTTTTATTAGAACTTGGCATTTTATGTTTTTCTTTTGCTGTAGTATTTCAGTTAATTACATTACCAGTGGAATTTAATGCTTCTTCTAGGGCAGTAAAATTGTTATCAGAAACTGGAATTTTATATGAAGAGGAGTTACAAAAGACAAAAAAAGTACTTTCTGCGGCGGCTTTAACTTATGTAGCGGCAGCAGCTTCTTCTCTACTACAGTTGTTACGTTTAGTCATATTGTTTGGAAATCGAAGGAGAGATGAATGAAAAACGAAAGAGAAACAGCATTTAAAATATTATATCAAGTGTTAGAACAAGGCGAGTATTCTCATTTAGTGCTTGGACGAGTGCTAAAAGAAGAAGCACAGGCAGAGAAAAGAGAACGAGCTTTTATTACTAGGTTAGTAGAAGGAACGCTAGAGCGTTTGCTTACGATTGATTATATGATAAATCAAGTATCAAAAACACCTGTGATAAAGATGAAACCAATCATTCGTACTGTGCTTCGTATGTCCGTATATCAAATGAGATATATGGATAGTGTGCCAGATTCTGCTGTTTGTAATGAAGCAGTAAAGTTAGTAAAAGCAAAAGGATTACAAGGGTTATCTGGTTTTGTCAATGGTGTATTGCGAACGATAGCACGAAAGAAAGAAGAATTAGAGTGTTATCCAGAGAAAGGAATAAAACCAGTAGAGTATTTAAGTATTCGTTATTCACTTCCTGTTTGGCTTTGTGACTATTTTATAAAAGAATATGGAATGGAGCAGGCAGAAAGAATAGCAGAAGGTTCTCTTAGAAATCCCAAAACGACAATTCGTTGTAATACAAGTCGTATTTCAGAAATGGAATTGATACAGCGTTTAAAACAACAAGGATATGAAGTAGAACAAGGAGCGTATGCGAAGGGAGCATGGTATTTATCTGGTTATGATGCATTAGAAAAAATACCAGAGTTTTTAGAAGGTTTATTTCAAGTACAAGATGAAAGTTCTATACTTGTGGCACAGTTAATAGGGTTAAAAAAAGGAGATATTGTATTAGATGTTTGTTCTGCACCTGGTGGCAAAGCGTTGCATACAGCTAATTTGTTGACTAAGTTAGGTGGTGGAACTGTTATTGCAAGAGATGTAAGCACGAAAAAAACAGCATTGATTGAAGAAAATGCAATCCGTTTACAAGCGTCTAATATTATCATTCAAGTGAAAGATGCAACAAAATTAGACGAAAGTATGATAGGAAAAGCTGATGTGGTGATTGCAGATTTACCTTGTTCTGGGATTGGTATTATGGCAAAAAAACCAGAAATACGATATCGTATGACAAAAGAAAGTCAAAAAGAGTTAGTTGCATTACAAAAACAAATATTATCAGTCGTACAACAATATGTAAAACCAAATGGTATTTTAATGTATAGTACTTGTACGATAAATAAAGAAGAAAATGAAGAACAAGCAAAGATGCTTTGTAAAGAGTATGGATTTGTACCAGAGTTGAAAGAAGAAATGTTGCCAGAAGAACTTAGAAAAGACATTCAACAACAAGGATGGTTACAGTTGCTTTGTGGAGTACATGCTTGTGATGGATTTTTTATTGCAAGATTAAGAAAAAAATAAGGGATGAATATGACAGAAAAAACAGATATAAAATCTATGACAATAGAGGAATTAAAGCAATTCCTTATAAAGCTTAACGAAAAGCCATTTCGTGCAGAGCAAATATTTCGCTGGTTTCATGAAAAAAGAGTAGCTTCCTATGAAGAAATGACGAATCTTTCGAAAGG
>CALASV010000053.1 GCA_937888895.1 uncultured Clostridia bacterium
GAAGCAGAAATATTTAATTTATTTACAATTAACTCTTTTGCTATGGGTTGATTATATAGTAATTCTTTTACTACTCTTTCCTTTGCTACATAATGTTTTTTTGTATATTCCTCTAACAACTGTTGTGCTGTAACTTCATCTACACATAATGCAATTTGCTTCTTCTCTACCAAACGAACTGTTTTCTTTACAGATAAAACAGTTCGCAGTGCATCATTCATTGTACCACCAAAATTTTGTTTTATCCAATAAGCTAATGCAATCATGCGAGATTCTATTTTTATGCCATTTTGTATTACTTCTGTGATTTCTTTTATTTTCCATTCTTCAATTTTAGGGGTATTCGATAATCCTACAATATACCCTTGCAATCTTCGATTCCCTTTTCCAAATGTAATCCATACTGGCATACCAACTTGAATACTTTCTTGTAAATACTCTGGTATTTTATACTGATATGTCTTATCTAAGTTTTCGTTTGATATATCTACAATAATATCTGCGTATAACACAGACTTATCACCTCATTTTTTCCAACATAATTATTCTATGCTTTCCCTATTAGGATGACAAAATCATACGATTCTCGTCTTAATTTTCGTCATTATTTCAAGCATTCGTTTATAATTTCTTCTGTTTTCATACCACGAGAACCTTTCACTAAAACAACATCCTCCTCTTGTAATAATTGTTTTAAATAAGCCGAAGCTTCTACATTCGATGAAAAACTAACAACATGGATAAGGCCTTGTTTCTTTGCTTCATCAGCTAAAAATTTTGCTTGTTGTCCTACTGTCAAAAGAATATCAACACTTTTATCTTCTTTTTCTAATTTTGCTATGTACGCTCCTACTTCCCTATGTAAACGCTCCGAAGCTTCTCCTAATTCTAATACATCAGCAAATACAGCAATATGTCGTTTTCCTGCAAGAGAAAGTAATACATTTGCACCACTTTTCATCGAATCAGGACTTGCATTATATGTATCATCAATCCAAGTAACTCCATTTACTTTTTTCATTTGCCCACGCATTGCAATTGGTTCATATTGTTCTAATCCTTTGACAGCTACTTCTTCCTCAATACCAACATAATGTGCAACAGCTAACGCTGCAAGTGCATTCAATACATTATGTTCACCATATACTTTTAACTGTACTGGAAATTCTTTCCATTGTTCTTGTACTTTATAACAAACAATAAAATGAACTCCTTGTTCTGTTGTTGTAATTTGTTTTGCTGAATAAGTAAAACCTTCTCCAATACCATAAGTAACAGGAATTGTTTTTTTCAAAGCTTTCTTTGTTTCTAAACTACAATCTATTGTAATATCATTCTGTGTTATTTGTGTGACGGTTTCTAAAAGTAATGCATCATTTCCATTCATCACTAAAACAGAACCTTCACAAAACTCATTTGCAATTGCTAATTTTTCTTTACGGATTGCTTCTTGACTACCAAGTTGTGCAATATGTGCCACTCCAATATTTGTCATAACAGCACATTCTGGTTTTGCTACAGAAGCTAAATTTTTCATTTCCCCTACTTCACTCATGCCCATTTCAATGACAGCTACTTCATGAGCATCTTCTAAATAAAACATCATCAATGGCAATCCGATTTGACTATTTTTATTTCCAATTGTCTTTAATACATTCTTTTTTGTTTCTAATGCAGCTGCTACCATCTCTTTCGTCGTTGTCTTTCCTACACTACCTGTAATTCCAATGACAGGAATCGAAAATCCACTTCGATACCAACTGGCAAATTGCTGTAACGCTGGTACGGTATGTTCTACTTCAATGACTGTTACTGCATTCTCTTTTGCTAATGCGACAATCGTTTCTCTATGTTCTGTTGTTTTATTCATAAAAAGTGCTGTTGCACCATGTTCTACTGCACCTTTTACATAACGATGACCATCTGTTTTTTCCCCTACAATTGGAACAAATAAGGCATTTTTTGTTTCTTCTCTAGAGTCAATGATTACATTTTGTATGATACTATTTGTCTGACCACAAAGTAATACTCCATTCGTTGCCTTTACGATTTCTTCTACTTTTACTGGTTTCATTTTTCCTCCTCTGACATTTCACTTAAAATTTCTTGCACTAATATTCTTTCGTCCATCGGATATTTAATACCTTTAATTTCTTGATAATCTTCATGACCTTTTCCAGCAAGTACAATCACATCTCCATCTTTTGCATTTTGAATACAATAACGAATTGCCTCTTTTCTATCTGGAATCATCACATAAGCTCCATTTTTTCTCTTTACTCCTGTTAAAATATCCTCCATAATAGCAAGTGGTTCTTCATTTCTTGGATTGTCACTTGTAATAACGGTTAAATCGGCATACTCCGAAGAAATCGCACCCATTTCAAAACGACGGTCTCTTGCACGATTTCCACCACAACCGAATAGACAAACAATTCTCTTAGGCTCATATTCTCTTAATGTCGTCAATAAACTTTGTAAACTCATCGCATTATGAGCATAATCAATCATCATGGTAAATCGATTCGATACTTCCACAGGTTCTACACGTCCCTTTACTTTTACCGTTCGTAATGCCTTTTGAATAATATGTGCTTCTATATTAAAATGACGACAAACAGCTAATGCTGTTAACGAATTATACACAGTAAATTTACCTGGGATACCTACTGTAATCTCAATTTCCATCTTACCTGTTGTTTCATAAGACACAAGGAGTTCTCCATCGCTGTTATGTAAATCTACATTCACAGCTCGTAAATCTGCTCCATCGTTTATACCATAAGTTTCTAATTTACAAGTATGTCCTTCCAACACTTGCTCCATATGTTTATCATCAAAATTGGCAATACCCACCTTACACTGACGAAATAACATACTTTTACAACGAAGATAATCGTCAAAATCTTTATGCTCATTTGCACCAATATGGTCTGGTGATAAATTTGTAAAAATACCATAATCAAATACAAAACCACCAACACGATGTAACATTAATCCTTGAGAAGATACTTCCATTACAACACATTCACATCCAGCATCTACCATTTCACGAAAATATTGTTGTACTACATAAGATTCTGGTGTTGTATTCATTGCTGGAATGTGTTTTTCTCCAATAATTACTTCTACTGTACCAATTAATCCTGTTTTATATCCTGCTAATTCTAATGTATTACGAATCATATAAGCAGTTGTTGTCTTGCCCTTTGTTCCAGTAATACCAATTGTCTTTAAACTTTTCGCTGGATAACCAAAATAAGCAGCTGACATACAAGCAAGAGCCAATCTTGTACTCTCACAAACAACAAGACAAACACCTTCTGGTACTTCAACTGTATGCTCTGCTATAATAGCTACTGCACCATCTTTAACTGCCTTTTCTACATAAGCATGACCATCATGTACTGCTCCTGAAATACAAACAAATACAGAACCAGATACTATTTGTTTTCTCGTATCATAAATTAATTCCGTAACCTCTATTTCTTCACTTCCACAAATCACCTGATAATTTTTTACTTCTTCTAATAATGTTTTTAATATCATAATATCATTTCCTATTCTTTTAACTATGTTCTATTTTATAAAACCAAAATCGAGGCTGTCACAAAATAAGATATTTTATTTTGCAACAGCCTCTTTTCATTTTAATTGAACTATTTTTTACCAGCCAAGTACTCTGTCATAAAGTTGTTCATACTTTCTTGCAGAACCAGACCAAGAGAAGTCAGTTGTCATAGCACGGTCTACAATTTTGTTCCATTCTCTCTTATTGTTATAATAAACATGCTTTGCATAACGCACAGCATCTAACATTTCGTGTGCATTGTAGTTACGGAAACTAAAACCTGTACCAGTGCTTTCGTATTCATTATATGGTTGTACTGTGTCATTTAATCCACCTGTTTCTCTTACAATTGGAATAGTACCATATCTCATACTCATTAACTGGCTTAAACCACATGGTTCAAATAAAGATGGCATAAGGAATGCATCACAAGAACCGTAAATACGATGTGCTCTCTCATTGTTATAATAGATACTAGAAGATACTCTTCCCTTATATTTCCATTCATAATGACGGAACATATTTTCATACTTGGAATCACCAGTACCAAGAATAACAAACTGCATATCATCGCTACATAATTCTTCCATTACATACTCAATCAAGTCAAGACCCTTCTGGTCAGTTAAACGAGAAACAAGTCCTACCATGAACTTCTTTTCATCTACTTCTAAGCCAAGCTCTTTCTGTAATTCCTTCTTATTCTTTGGTTTTACCTTACGGAAGTTTTCAACATTGAATGGATACCATAAGCACTTATCTGTTTCTGGATTGTACTCACTGTAGTCAATACCATTTACAATACCACTTAAGCAATTTGCACGAGCACGCATTAAACCATCTAGTTTTTCTCCATAGAATGGTGTCTGAATTTCCTTTGCATAAGTTTCACTTACTGTAGTTACATAATCAGCATATACAATACCACCCTTTAAGTAGTTTGCATCACCATAAGCTTCTAACTTGTCAGGTGCAAAGTAATAATCAGAAAGACCTGTAATATCTTTTACTGTCTTCTTATTCCAAACACCCTGGAACTTCAAGTTATGAATTGTCATAATGGACTTAATTCCACGATAAAACTCATTCTGTGAAAATACATCCTTTAAATACACTGGAATTAAACCTGTCTGCCAGTCATTACAGTGAATTAAGTCTGGACGGAAATCGAGTGATGGTAATGCAGATAATACAGCACGACAGAAAAATGCAAATTTTTCTAAGTCTTCTAAGATGTTACCGTATGGACGGTCTCCGTTGAAATAATACTCATTGTCCACGAAATAGAATTTTACTCCATTTAATTCTGTTTCCAAAATACCAACATACTGACGTCTCCAACCTAAATCCATGTAAAAGTGAGTTTTGTACACAAAATTCTGCTTAAACTTTTCAGGAATCACACGGTAATTTGGAATGATTACACGGATGTCATAATTTTCTCTGTCGATATACTTTGGTAATTCACCAGCTACGTCAGCTAAACCACCCGTCTTAATAAATGGAACACATTCTGAAGAAACAAATAATATTTTTTTCATAATTCCTCCTTCTTATGTAAACTATTGATGTGTATTATAAAAATAAGAATGCAATTATTGCAACATAAAACTCTTATTTTTATCATCTAAACTTATTTTATCACATTTTTTTCAGATTGAAAAGAGTTTATATCGGTAATTTATATTCTAATCTTATTTTATCTGCAATTAAAGCAACAAATTCTGAATTTGTTGGCTTCCCTTTTCCATTATTGACCGTATATCCAAACAATTCATCTATCGTATCCATCTTTCCACGACTCCATGCTACCTCAATTGCATGCCGAATGGCACGTTCTACTCGGCTTGCTGTTGTCTTATGTCGTTTTGCAATTGTTGGATAAAGTTGTTTTGTAATCGAATTTAGCATTTCTGTATCATTCACTGACATCATAATTGCATCTCTTAAATAATGATATCCTTTAATATGTGCTGGTACTCCAATTTCATGAATTACATTTGTTACATCAGCTTCTAAATTTCTTTCTAAAAATACATTTCCACTCTTTCCTGCAGTTCCTTGAGCATCACTTCTTCTACAACAATTCACTCCTCTTAACTGTTTAATTCTAGAAATGACAAGTTGATAATCAAATGGCTTCAACATATAATAACTTGCTCCCAATTCAAATGCACTTTCTGTTACAACTTCTTGTCCAATTCCTGTAATTACAATGAATGATGGAATTTTCTTTAAGGAAGTATCTTTTTTCACTTGCTCCATCACACCAAGTCCATCTAACTTTGGCATAATCAAATCTAATAGTACCACATCTGGTTCTTTTTCCTTAATTTGTCCGAGAGCATCTATACCATCTTCTGCTTTTCCAATTACTTCTATTTCCTTGTCTTTTTTTATCGCCTCTTCCAATAAACTGGCAGAACGCATATTATCATCTGCAATTAAAACATTAATTTTCCCCATCCTTCCATCCTTTCTCTTGTCATTTTTGGAATTTTTTTACAATTTTAATTATATACTAATTCTGCTATTTTTCAATATATTTTTCGTTAAGAAATCGTTAAGAAATAAAACAAAAAGCGACAGAACCACTGTCGCTTTTGTATACTTAGTTAAAATTTTGTTGCATAACCACATTTTCTACATAATTCTTCTGTTGCTTGACGCTTTTGAAATCCTTGTTTCATACAAACGACTCTTTTACTAGACAAAATATCTTCTACACAATCTTCAAAAATATTTCCTAATGTAATGACACCTTCTCTATCTAAACAACAAGGAATGACGCTACCATCGCACAAAATACCAAAATGGTCTTTCAATCCGTAGCAAAATACATTGGAGCCTTTTTCTTCCTTTGATAAATCTGGCCATTCAAATCGTTCTCCATATTCTAAATGTAATTTTGGTCGTATTCTAGCACCTCTGCTTCCGATATACCAAGGTTCTGTGAAATAAGCCTCTAATTGCTCTCTTATATTGATATTTCTGCCCTCGTCAAATCCACGATTCCATAATCGTAATACCGTCAAAATATTTTGTTTACTCGCCCTATCTGCAAAAGACATACAATCAGAAATATAATTTTGATATTCTTCCTCTGTTCCATGTTCAAAACTATGCACAGAAATATTCACTTTATATACTCCTGAATTTAATAACTCCTGACCTCTTTTTTTTAATAATGTTCCATTTGTTGTAATAGCAACAAAAAATCCTTGCTCTGTCGCATACCGAATAAACTCTATTAATAAAGGATGTGTTAATGGTTCCCCCATTACATGAAGGTATAAATATTTCGTTAACCCTTTTAACTTCCCAACAATAATTTGAAATTCCTCCATCGACAATCGTTTTGGTAAACGCGTTGTTCCTGGACAAAAACTACAATTTTGATTGCATCTATTTGTAATTTCTACATATACTTTAGAATACATTACTACTGAATATCCTCAATCTGCCAATCAATCGGTTCTAATCCATGTTGTTTTAAAAACTCATTTGTTTGACTAAAATGCTTACAACCAAAAAATCCACGATAAGCAGATAATGGACTTGGATGTGGTGCTTGTAATATTAAATGGTTTGGATTAGTTAACATACTTTTTTTCATCTGTGCTGGTTTACCCCAAAGTAAAAATACAATTGGCTCATCTTTTTCAT
This sequence comes from uncultured Clostridia bacterium, assembly GCA_937888895.1. Classification (GTDB taxonomy): domain Bacteria; phylum Bacillota; class Clostridia; order Lachnospirales; family Lachnospiraceae; genus SIG299. The sequence goes on from CALASV010000053.1 coordinate 7,238, forward strand.
TTAAAGTACGAATAACAGCATCTGTGAATTTCTCCCAACCTTTTCCTTGATGAGAATTTGCCTGATGTGCTCTTACAGTAAGTACAGTGTTTAGTAAAAGAACTCCTTGGTTGGCCCACTTTACTAAATATCCATTATTTGGTATGTTACAACCTAAATCATCTTGTAATTCTTTATATATATTTTGTAATGATGGTGGAACTTCTGTACCTGGCTGTACAGAAAAACAAAGTCCATGTGCCTGTCCTACATTATGATAAGGGTCTTGTCCAAGAATAACAACTTTTACTTTCGATAATGGTGTTAAATGAAATGCGTTAAAAATATCTTCCGATGGTGGAAATACGACATGACTACTATATTCTTGTTTTACAAACTCATATAAATCTTTATAATAATCCTTTTTAAATTCTTCTTTTATTGCATCCATCCAATCATTTGTAATCATTCCCATATTATTACTCCTTCCTTTACACAATAAAAAAGACTATCGGAAAATAGATACGAGCTTTGTCTCTATTGCTTTTATTTTCCGACAGCCCTTTCACTAACTAAACAACCATTATAATCTTACACTAATACCTTCTTTTCTTAAGTACTGCTTTACTTCTTTAATTTCTAATTCTTTATAATGGAATAAGGAGGCTGCTAATGCGGCGTCTGCTTTTCCAGTTGTTAAGGCATCTTTAAAGTGGGGTAGATTACCAGCACCACCAGAAGCAATGACTGGGATTTTTACAAGTTCTGAAATTCTACTTGTTAATTCAATATCATAACCATCCTTTGTACCGTCCTTATCCATACTTGTGACTAACAATTCGCCTGCCCCAAGTTGATATGCTCTTTCTGCCCATTCTAGTGCATCAATGCCCATATCTACTCTGCCACCGTTTTTATAAATATTCCAACCTAAGCCATCTGGTCTACGCTTTGCATCAATCGCTACAACAACACATTGGCTTCCAAACTTATCTGCTGCACGACTAATCAATTCTGGATTTAAAATAGCTGCTGTATTTACTGCAACTTTATCAGCACCTTCTCGCAAAATATCTCGAAAATCTTCTACCGTACGAATCCCACCACCAACAGTAAATGGAATAAATACTCGTTCTGCTACTTTTCGAACTAACTCTGTTTTTATATTTCTTGCATCAGAAGAAGCTGTAATATCTAAAAATACTAACTCATCAGCCCCTGCTTTATCATAAGCAGCTCCAATTTCTACTGGGTCGCCTGCATCTCTTAAATTTACAAAATTAACCCCTTTTACCACTCTTCCATTATGTACATCTAAACATGGAATAATTCGTTTTGTAAACATTGTTTTCCTCCATTCTTACTTACAACGTAGCAAAATTTTTCAGTAATTTTAATCCTATTTCTCCACTCTTTTCTGGGTGAAATTGACAAGCAAATACTTGCTCTTTTTCTACAGCAGCATGAATATCTACGACATAGTCTGTAGTTGCTGCTACAACTGGTTCTTCTGCTGATAAATAATAAGAATGAACAAAATATACAAATGCATCCTGAGGAATATCCTGAAATAAACGCGAAGTTGGATTGATAGTTAAGGAATTCCAGCCAATGTGAGGCACTTTAAATCCCTCTTTATCTGGTATTCTTTTAATGGTTCCTTTCAAAATAGAAAGTCCCTGTACTCCTGGTGATTCCTCACTCGCTTCAAATAAAAGCTGTAATCCTAAACAAATTCCAAGTAATGGTATTTTTCTTTTCACAGCCTGTCTAATTACTTCGGAAAGCCCTCTTGTATTTAACTTTTCCATTGCTTCACCAAAAGCACCTACGCCCGGTAAAATAATTTTATCTGCCCCTAATATTTCTTCTGGATTAGAAGTTATCGTTGCTTCTTCTCCAAGAAAAAGCAACGCTTTCTGTACACTTTTTAAATTTCCTGCATCATAATCAATTATTGCAATCATTCTCTGCCTACTCCTTGGCCAATTCACATTCTTTTACAATTTCATAAATAGTATTACTATATTCTTTGGAAGCCTCTGCACTTGTCATCGCTTGTTCTAATTGATTACGAAGCACTTCTGCCTCATCTTCCGATATATGAAATGTTTTTTCTAACTCTTTTAATATTTGTGTTCGAACAAAATCTAAATCTCTATCAATTCCCAATGGAATTGCTGTTTCATAATACTTTCCATAACGATACATTCCCTTTAATAAAGAATGTAATGCAGATTCATAATCTTCCATTACGATATGACTATTATAAGAATTTAATTCTTTATTTACAAACATAACCGTCATAATCTTATCGTTTAACTCTTGGTCTTCCTTCTTAATATCTAAACCATAAATCTGCTCATAAGCATCATTATAATAACTAACATCATTATCTAATGCAAGCTGAAAACTTTTTTCTGCACTATCTATACTGACAGAATAACTAAACAAATCACTACCAAAAGCAATACCAACAGCACAAACAGCAAATAAAACAAATACAATTGTTGCACCAACACGATTAATTCTCGTTTCTTGTACTTCCTCTAATACTTGTTTTGCTTCTTCTAATTTCTTTGCTTTTTTTGCTTCTTTCGCTAATTGTTGCTCTTGTGCTTTTCTTTCTTTTTCTAATTTATCAGCTTCACTCTTTTCTTTTTTTGCTATCTTTTCGCTTCTTTAGCTAATTTTTTTTCTTCTGCTTTTTTTGTCTTTGCTTCAAGAAGTTCTTCTTCTGTTGGTTCTGGTTTTATTTTAGAAGGGTCAACTGGAACATTACCAAAAATACGCTTGAAAAATGGCTTTTTCTCTTTTTTTTCTTTTTTCTTCTTTTTCCCTGCCTGGTCTTCTTCTATACTTCCAGCAAGCATTGCGCCTAAATCTTGGTCTACTTCTGCTTTTTCTTTATGTTCTTCCTCTTCTAAATCTTGAAAAAGACCATCTAATTCAACAAAATTTAATTCATTTACTAAATCTTGGTCTATTCCAGCAACAGCATCCATATCTACATTTTCTGTCTTTATATCTGCCCCATTTGTTTCAGGTACACTATCTATAAAATTTTGTGTAGATAAATCCATTTCTGGTAATTCAAAACCCATTCCTTCTGCCGATGAACCATCTGGTAATACAAAGTCTAACTCTTCTAATGACTGTATTCCATTCAATGAATTAAAATCTAACTCTTCTAACTCATTTTCTTTTGCAGTAGTTTCTTTTACATCATTTTCTTCTATAATAGATTCTAAATTTGTAGGTTCTAAATTTTCTGATACTGTCTCATCTTCCAAAATATTTGAAATACTTTTTATTGGCAATTCTTCTATTTCTTCTAAAGAAGGAGCTTTTTCCTTTATTTTCTGTTTTGACAATTCCTGTGAAAATAATGCATCAAACTCATCAAAATCATCAAAAATATTATAACCATCTTTTATTTCTTCATCTGAGTCAAAAAAACTATCTTTTCCCTCGTTCCTTTGTTTGCAATTTGGACAGTATTCTAAATTTTCTTCTATTTCTGCCCCACAATGCTTACAAATCACCATTTTGTCCCTCATTCCTGCCTAATTTCCGTATCTTTAAAAAAAGCACAGCTTGGCTCTTATTACATAATTATTTTAAAATCAAACGGTCAATCTCGCCCACTAACGTATTAATTTCTGGCTTTGTAATCTGTGCATCCGCACCTAAAGATTTACCTTTTCTCATCATATCATCTGAAATCATAGAGGAGAAAATAATAACTGGCAAGAAAGATGTCTTAGAAGAACTCTTAATCAATTTTGTCAAATGATGTCCGTCCATTCTTGGCATTTCAATATCTGTAATTACTAATTTAACCTTCTGTTCTAATGTGCCTTCTTCAACAAATTTACTAATTTTATCCCAAGCTTCTTGTCCATCCATATTTACAATCAAATTACTATACCCTGCTGTCTTTAAACAATCTTGAATTAAATGAGACAATAAAGGAGAATCTTCTGCAATCAATATTGGTAAATCATTACGTTCTCTTTCACCAAGTTCCTTTACTGTTTCTACTCGCAATGTTGTTTCTGGACTAATATCTGCAATAATCTTTTCAAAATCAAGCAAAATAATCAAACGACCATTTAATTTAATAATACCTGTTGCTACACCATCGCCCTTTGCACTTATCGTTACATCTGGTTTTAAAATATCTGCCCAAGAAACTCTATGAATACCAACAACCGTATGTACATGAAACGCTGCATTCGTATGATTAAAATAAGTAACTACATATAAATCTGTTGCTTCATTTTTAGAACTGCCTAAATTAAGTACTTTCGCAAGATTGATACTCATCTCTTGGCATAAAAATACCTTCAATGCTAGGGTCTGAATTTGGTACTGGTACAGCTTTTGTATATGGTAAAATTTCGCGTATTTTTGCAACATTAATACCATAATGGTTTTCCCCCACAGTAAATTCAAGAATCTCTAATTCATTCGTTCCACTTTCTAATAAAATACCTGTATCCATATGTACTTCCTCCATGATAATTATTCTAATAATCGTAACTATTCAGTACCTTCATAGTTACGATTCGCAAATCCATGAAAATCAGCTCCGCTGATGGGATGCTCACATCTGAATCACTTTCTTACGGACAAAACAGCAAGTGTTTTGTCCTGTGCTGAACAGTTACTAATACTCTTATATTATTATAGTATAAATTAACACATAATTCAAATCTTATTTCAATTTTATAAACACAACATTATCATTCTCATTTTCTAAAATTATATTGATTGTATCCATTTCTTCTTTTTTCACTTCAAAAATAAGAACTGCTGGCTTTTTTTCTTTTGCTGGAACTGTAATTGGCATATACTGCAAATCATTTTCTAACATAGAAAGAGATGCTTTATATCTATTATCTACATTCACTGCTAATACACAAGTTAAATTTTTCTTAGAAGCATCAAATACTAACTCTTTTTCTGTTTGATTTTCAATCTCAAATTCAACAACAATATACTGTTTTCCGTCTTTTGCCTCTAAATGATAATATTCATTACTAACGACAGAATCTTTTATTGTATATTGTTTATAATACAAACGGAACCCTTCTTGTCCAATTAATTGTGTTAATTGTTCTACGGTTTCCTCGGAATCTCCAGCAAGAGGAGTAACCGTTGGTGAATTATTCAACCCTTGTGATGTCCCATTATTTTTATCTGAAGATTGCACTATGGAAGTTGGTGTTGGTACTGGTGTTAATGTTGGCGTTGGTGTCAGTAACTCTTCCATTTCTGTTTTAGACAATAATACAGAAGGAAATTTACCATCATTTTGCAATAATGCTTCTGCTGCATATTCTGCCACAACATCCATTTCCTTATCTGTCAAAGGAACATCAGACAAACAACCGCACATCATTCCCATCATTAGAGATACTCCCACTATCTTTATTTTTTTTCTCAAAAGAAATACCCCCTGTTTCTAAATTTTTTGTAACAGTTCAGCCATAGACAAAATAAATGTATCGCTGAACTATTACAATCTTTTGAATATATTATTCTCATTGTAACACTTCTACGAGTATTCGGCAATATTCTTAAAAAATTTATTTAAAAAAATAATCCTTTTGTATACTAAAAAAACTTTTATAATTCATTTAATATAAAAAGGATTATTTTCCCATTAACCATCTAATTCAAACCAAAACTCTACTCCATTACTATGATTGATAACACCATATCGTTTATTATGAGCTTCCATAATTGCCTTTACAATCGAAAGACCAATACCATTACCACCATATTCTCTTGTTCTTGCTTTATCTACTTTATAAAATTTAATCCATATTTTATCAATATCAGCTTCAGGAATAGGGTCTCCTGTATTAAAAACGGAAACTCTTACTGTATTTTCATTTTTTCTAACACGAATATCAATTACTTTTTCATTGGTTGCATAATGAATCGCATTCGTTAAATAATTTGTTACAACTTCTTCTATCATATACTCATCTGCCCAAACATCGATAGGCTCTGATTGCTGAAATAATAATTGTATTTCATTTTGTTTTATTAAAATATCAGAAGATTCTAATACAGAACGTACTAAAGCTACAATATCAAATCGTTCTATTTCTACCATACCATTGCCAAATTCTAATTGATTCAATGTCAACAATTTCTTTACCATTTTATTCATTTTAGAAGCTTCGTCAATAATAACATCGCAATAAAATTCTCGACTCTCTACATCTTCAGTAATATTATCTTTCAACCCTTCTGCATATCCTTGAATTAAAAACGCCAATTGCTTTAATTCAAGGATATGCAGAA
>CALASV010000054.1 GCA_937888895.1 uncultured Clostridia bacterium
GAATACGTATGTAATCCAATAATATGTCCTTCTTCAATAGCACGTTTCATATAACTTATTTTTTCTTCTGTTAAGTTGTCACCAATGACAAAAAAAGTAGCTTTGGCATTATATTTTTTTAATGTATCTAAAATTTTTTCTGTATTTTTACTTGGACCGTCATCAAAAGTAAGATAAACAGTCTTTTCTATTTCTGAGGAAGAAATGAAAGTTTCTTCGTAAGCATATAGTTCAGGAAAAGCGTTCACATAATCAGGAGTAGTTTCCTTTGTAGATACACTAGAAATTTCTTGTAATGGTGCAAAAACTTCAGAAGAAACAGATGTAGTATTTATAATAAATAATCTTGCTAAAAATATAAGAAATAGGACAAAAAGAATACGAATTAATTTATTTGAGTTCATAGTGTATGCCTATTATGTAGGTTTAGTTTATATTATGTGTAGAAAGAAGAAAAAATACCATTATACTTGGAATAAAAGAAAAGTAAAAATTCTTGCATAAAGTTGAAAAATTCGTTATACTATAGTATGCGTTATTGCTTTATTGTGAAAAAGTGAGAATTGTAAAAATACAAGAAATGAGGTTTATAGTATGGCAGGTTCTAGTTTTGGAACTATTTTTAGAGTAACTACATTTGGTGAATCACACGGTATTGGATTAGGAGCAGTTGTTGATGGTTGTCCTGCTGGTATTCCAATCAATGAAGAAATGATACAACAGTATTTGAATTTAAGAAAACCGGGGCAAACAAAATACTCTACCCCTAGAAAAGAACAAGATAATATTCGTATTTTTTCTGGTGTATTTGAAGGAAAAACGACAGGGACTCCAATTCTTTTATTAGCTCAAAATGAAACACAACGCTCTGGAGATTATTCAGAAATTGCTTCTTATTATCGTCCAGGACATGCTGATTTTACGTTTGATGAAAAATATGGTTTTCGAGATTATCGTGGAGGAGGTCGTTCTTCTGGTAGAGAAACATTAGGTCGTGTGGCAGCTGGTGCAATTGCTATTGAATTTTTAAAACAACTAGGTATTGAAATTTGTGCTTATACGAAATCGATAGGTACGATTTCTTGTCAAAAAAATGACTATGTATCTTATTTAAGTGATGATAATTTAACGAAAGATACTGTTTTATTTGACCGTATTTCAAAAGAAGGATTAGAAAATCTTCGTAACCAAAAATTTTCTAGTCCTCTTTATATGCCAGATAAGGAAGCTTCTTTATTAGCAGAAGATTTATTACTTCAAACAATGGAGAAACAGGATTCTCTTGGTGGCATGATTGAATGTATTGTGAGTGGTATGCCAACAGGAATAGGAGAACCTGTTTTTGAAAAGTTAGATGCTTCTTTGGCAAAAGCAATGCTTTCCATTGGTGCAGTAAAAGGATTTGAACTTGGAGCTGGATTTTTAGTTGCACAGTCCAAAGGTTCAGAAAATAATGATGCTTTTGTTTATGTAGATGGTGTTACAAGAAAAGTAACGAATCATGCAGGAGGTATTCTTGGTGGTATTTCGGATGGAAGTGATATCGTATTTCGTACTGCGATTAAACCAACGCCTTCCATTTTTCAAGAACAAACAACGATTAATAAAAATAATGAAGAAATTTCGATACAAATTAAAGGTCGTCATGACCCAATTATCGTACCAAGAGCTGTAGTAGTAGTAGAAGCGATGACAGCATTAACGATTGCAGATGCCTTACTTGTTAACATGAGTGCAAAATTAGATAATATCAAGAAAATATATAGATGTTAATCAAAGAAAAGAGAGTTACCCAAGGAAAGGGCAACTCTCTTTCTTAATAGATTAACAGCAAGTATTGCAGTTGTTGCAACTATTACATCCACAACCATTATTTGTAGCAACGCCATTACCCCAGCCACCACAGAAGATAAGAAGGAGAAGGATAATCCAAATACAGCTACAATCGCCACCACCGATAATAGTACCAGTGTTATTGCCACAACCACATCCACAACCACAGTTGTCACCATAACCATTGTTAGAACCATTACCACAGCATAATAAAAGAAGAATGATAATCCAGCAACTATTGCCGCCACAGTTAGAAAAACATCCCATTTGGAAACCTCCAAAATGTTATTTACAATGTTATAATATGTGGTATAGGTTGTCTTGGTTACGTTTTGAGAAAAATATTTTCACAATATTTTCACATGATATACAAAAAGATTTCTTAAATAGGGGATATAATTTTTCTTAAAAAAGTGGTACAATGGAGTGCAAATTGTTACTGTTTATATATTAATTTAATTATTCGCTACTTTTACAATAATTATAATATAAAAAATATATTTCTGATGCTAAATAATTTTGATAATAAATAGTAACTATAAAAAATTACACTCAATAGAGAAAAAGGAGGATTTTATTGTGATTGAGGTAAAAGACCTTGTCAAACAGTATGACAATCATTTGGCAGTAGACCATTTGACTTTTACTGTTCCAAAGGGACAAATCTTAGGTTTTTTAGGACCAAATGGTGCAGGAAAATCAACAACAATGAATATTATTACAGGTTATATTTCTGCAACATCAGGAAGTGTTACCATTAATGGACACGATATTTATGAAGAACCAGAGGAAGCAAAGAAATTGATAGGATATTTGCCAGAACAACCACCTATCTACATGGATATGAAAGTAAGAGAGTACTTAAACTTTGTTGCTGAATTGAAAAGTGTTCCTAAAAAAGAGCGAGTAGCTGAAATTGAAAAAGCGTTAGAAAAAACAAAAACAAAAGAAGTAGAACATCGTTTGTTGAAACATCTTTCGAAAGGTTTTCGTCAGCGTGTTGGTATTGCTCAGGCAATTATTGGGAATCCAGAGGTAGTTATTTTAGATGAACCAACCGTAGGTCTTGACCCAATGCAAATTATTGAAATTCGTGATTTGATGAAAGAATTAGCAAAGGAACATACCGTTATTTTAAGTTCTCATATTCTTTCTGAAATTAGTGCTGTTTGTGATATGGTTATGATTATCAATAAAGGCAAATTGGTAGTTAGTGATACAGTAGAAAATTTACCAAAACATTTAAATGCAAAAAATAGTTGTAAGGTTTTAGTGAAGGGTACAGAAAATCATGCAAGACAGGTACTTGCTTATATCGAAGGAATAGAAGATGTTTCCTTTGAAGAAAAAGAAGAAGGATTTTTGCAAATGATAATTACAACATCATCAGAGTATGATGTAAGGGAAGATTTATTTTATGGTTGTGCAAGAGCAGAACTTCCGATTTATGAAATGGCAAGTATATCAAAGAACTTAGAAGATATTTTCTTAGAATTAACACAAGAAAATATAAAAGAAAATGCAGAGGAAAGAGAGGAAGAAGAAAATGACAGCGATTTATAAAAAAGAGTTAAGAGCTTATTTTAATAGTCTAATTGGTTGGTTATTTATTGCCTTTTTCCTTGTATTTGTTGGAATTTATTTCTTTTTGTATAATTTATATTCTGGATTTGCTGATTTTGGACATACCTTATCCTCTATTACGATTGTTTTTATTTTCTTAATTCCAATGGTAACGATGCGTTTAATGGCGGAAGAAAATAAACAAAAGACAGACCAATTATTACTTACTTCTCCTGTATCGGTAGAAAAAATTATTTTAGGAAAGTACTTAGCAACAGTAACATTATTTTCTATTGTTATGTTGATTTGTTGTGGGTATCCAGTGCTTATGTCTTTTTTTGGAGACGTTAATATGGTTATCACATATTCTTGTATTTTTGTGTTTTTTTTGATGGGTTGTGCCTATCTTGCGATTGGATTGTTTATTTCTTCTTTAACAGAGAATCAAGCATTTGCAGCAGTATTAACATTTGTTATTGTATTTGTAACTTGTTTAATGGATGGAATTGCAGGTTTATTTTCTACAAGTGCTAGAACTTCTTGGTTTTTCTTTGCCTTTTTCTTGTTTATTGTAGGTGCAATTACTTGGATTACAATGAAAAGCGAAGTAGTAACAGGAACGTTTTTAATGGTTTCTGAAGTAGCCCTTCTTCTTGTTTATTTATTAAAATCAGAATGGTTAGAAGGAGCTATTGTAAAAGTATTTAGTTGGTGTTCGATTGTAAGTCGTTATGATGACTTTGCCAACGGAGTATTTAATGTATCTTCTATTGTATATTACATCAGTCTTATCATACTCTTTAATTTCTTGACAATTCAGGCAATTAAGAAAAGACGTTGGAGTTAAGGAGGGAGAACAATATGCAGACAAGAAAATTTAAAAGTGGTGCGTATGCCACGATTATTTCTGCAATGATGATTATTGTAGTCATCATTGTAAATTTAATGTTTACTAAACTAAATTTTACTTTTGATATGACATTAGAAGGAAAGTATTCTCTAACAGAAGAAACGATAGAAATGTTAGGAGAATTAGAAGATGACATTACATTTTATTATTTAGCATCAAGTGCAGACAGTATTGACTTATTTGATAAAATTCTTGCTCAATATACAAAGTATGGAGAAAATATTACATTAGTATATAAAGACCCATTGTTAAATCCAAAGTTTGCTTCTCAATATACTTCAGTAACACCACAAGAATATAGTATTATTGTAGTAAATGAAACGAATGGACGTTCTAAATATGTTCCATATACAAGTATGTTAGTAGAAGAATATAGTATGAACCCTACAACTTATGAATATGTTACAGAAGTTACTGGTATTGATATGGAAGGACAGTTAAATTCTGCGATTGGTTATGTAACAACAGAGCATTTACCAACACTTTATGAAGTATCAGGACACGGAATGCAAACACTTGGAACAGAAGCAATTGCGTTGTTAGAAAAGGCAAATATTGTTGTCAATAGTGGAGATAATTCATTAGATTTACTTAGTACAACAAAGGTTCCAGAAGATTGTGATGTATTACTTATTTATACACCACAAACCGACTTTACAGAAAATGAAGTAGCTGTTTTATCTGACTATATGCAAAATGGTGGAAATTTAATTTTTGTATTAAGTTATTTGAATGTAGAACATCCAAATTTACTTCAATTAGTAGAACAGTATGGAATTGAATTACAAGATGGTGTATTGTTAGAAGAAAATACTAGAAATTATATGCAAGCTCCTTATATTTTATTGCCAAATGTAATATCCCACGAATTAACAAGTGGAATTACTTCTAGAAAGTATATTGTTGGTCAAGCTTCTAGTGCTTTGAGTATAAAAGAAGGAATGGAAACCGACCTTTCCGTGCTTGCAACAGTAACAGGATTTTTAGAAACTTCTAATTCTGCCTATATTAAAGATGTGAATGTAAGTTCTTATACAAAGGAAGAAGGAGACCCAACAGGAAAATATTATGTTGGTATTTATGTAGAAGATTATGAAACAAAGGCAGAAATGGCAGTATTTTCAAGTGCTTATATTTTTAATGATGTGTATGCTTCCACTTCTACGTTTGGAAATTTGAATTTATTAGTTAATTGTGTCAATGTATTATCGGATGCAGAAGATACTACAACAGCAGTTCGAACGGTTAGTTTAGAAGATGATAACTATTTAGTATTAACAGAAGCACAAATCAATATTATTGGTTTATGTACAGTAGCAATACTTCCATTAGCTATTTTAATTACTGGTATTGTTGTTGTTATTTATCGTAGAAAGCATTCATAAAGAAAGGAACAGCATAATGAAAAAGAAAACAAAAAATTTGCTAGTATTAGCAGGTGTGATAGCTGTACTTTTGATTGGATATTTGGCGATAGACCTCTTTTTGAAAGCAGATGAAAAACAAAAAGAAGTAGAAAGTAATGCAAATCTTGAAATTATAAACTTTAATGTAGAAGATATTAGTTTTTATTCTTATGAAAACATCGAATATGATATCGGATTTCATGTCACAGGAGATACTTATGTTCATTATGAAGATGAGAAATTTCCAGTAAATAAGACAAAAGTATCTTCTCAATTAGAAGCATTGACGAACTTAAAAGCATTTCAAGAAATTCCATTTACTGATAAGGCAGAGTTTGGATTTGATGCACCACAAGTAACATGGTTACTTACACTTTCTGATGGTGTGACAAGAACATTTGCTTTAGGGGATAAAGCATTATTACAAGAAGCTTATTATTTTTTAGATGAAGAAAATAATAAAATTTATTTAGTAGATACTGACATTTATACTATGTTTACTTGTTCTTGGTCAGACTTAGTAAAAAAAGAAGACCTGATTTTAGTTGGAACAGACAAAATAAAAGAGGTGACTGTGGAAAAAGACGGAGAACTAGCAATTAAAATTCATTATGAAGAAGACTTAGAATATCCATGGCAAATCACAACGAAGGAAGGAACTGTAGACGGAGATACGAAAGCAGTAACGAGTGCATTAGGAATTTTTAATTCTTATATTATTCGTGCTGTATATAACTATAATTGTGCTGAATTTTCTCCGTATGGTTTAGAAACACCAGATATTGTAACGACTGTAACTTATATGGATGGGGAAGAAGAAAAAACACTCGTATTTGAATTTGGTGACTTGAGAGAAGATAGTTATTATTATTTAAGAGTGAATGGTTCTTCTTATGTGTATGGAATGAGTTCACGTTCTGTAAAAGACATGACAGGATTTTCTGTAGAAAGTTTAAAAGTACAAGAAATACAAACAAGTGAATAAAAATAACAATGCCGTACTATGTTTTCTAGAAATAGTACGGCATTTGAGAGTTTTGGAAAGGGAAAAGTAATATGTTGGAGAAATTAATTAACACACTAAAGTATGGCAGTGTTAAAACAAAACGAAAAATTTATACAATATTAGGTTTTTTTATTGTAGGAATAGGTCTTTTGATAGCATCTATTGTACTTAGCAATTGGATATTTGGTATTTTGGCAGCAGCTGTTATTTTTATAGATGGTTTGATTTTAGCAAATACTTCTTTTGAACAAAAGTCAATATCTGTAAAAAAAGGAGGTAAATTAGAAAAAGAATTAAAGAAGGAAGAGGAAGAAGAGCCAGGTGCATTAGAGTGGTTATCTAGTGAAAAGAAAGAGAAGAAAGAAAAAAAAATAGAAGATGAAGAACCGGGTGCATTAGAGTGGCTATCTAGTGAAAAGAGAGAGAAGAAAGAAAAAAAAGAGGAAGAAAGTCTATTAGCACAGTATGATGATAAAAAGCTTAAGAAACTTTTTGTAAAGTATAAAGTAAAAAAGGTCCATACAAAAAATATACCAAGGAAAAAATAGAGATTATGCTTTACAAATACAAAGTAAAGGAAGAACATCGAAGGGTAATGATTGATTTTTGTATGCCATTTCGTATCAGACAGTGTCCGGCGTACATATGGAAAGATAAGAAAAATTTGTATTTTCTTTTGTTAGAGAAAGAAGCACGTATGATAAAATTTCCTTGTAAGGATATAGGGGATATTATAGTGCGACGTGGAGTTTTGGCAAGACCAGCAGATGAATATCAAGAGTTACAAGAAAATCGTATGATACATATGATATTTGGAAACCTCTTACCAAAATATTATCAAAAAGAAAAATCTTATCGAAAAGAATATCAAAAAAATTTATATTCTGTTGGTTCGGGAATTTGGTGTACTTCGGGTTCTGTTAGTAATATGTTAAAAATATTACCAAGCAAGTTTTCATTAGAAGACAATCGATTAGATAGTATGAATAGTTATTATAAAGAGATTTATATTGCAAGAATACTTTTTTTTGATGGTATTTTAAGTCCAAAACAATATAAAGAAAAAGTACTAGAAATACTTTCGACACTTGTAAAGTCTGATTTGTCGAATAGTACAATTCAAGATTATTTATCACAAATGATGATGACAGGATTACTTCCAAAAGAATATGTTGATTTTGCACTTTCGAAACGAAGATAGTTGATAAGAAGGTTTAGTTTCCATTTTTAGGTAATAGAACCTTTTTTTATAAATTTTTTGTTGACAATACTCGTATAATTGTATACAATAGAACGAAATGAAAAATAAAGAGAAAAAAAGAGAGGGTACTAAAATGCAAAGTCGTAGAGTTTATATTAATCCTCATAATAATTTACTTTCATTAGAGGAAAAAATTTATGAATTAGTGGATGTGAAAGACCCAAATGTGTTCCGTAATCTGTTTCCATATAGTGAAGTTCCAAAGATTGCGTTTAATGACCGAATTGTGCCACATTGTTTCCCAGAAGAAATTTGGATTACAGATACAACATTCCGTGATGGACAACAATCGAGAGCACCTTATACTCCAGAACAGATTGTAACAATTTATGATTATTTACATAAACTTGGTGGTCCAAATGGTTTAATTCGCCAGAGTGAATTTTTTGTATATAGTAAAAAAGATAGAGATGCATTGTATAAATGTATGGAGCGCGGTTATCAGTTCCCAGAATGTACGACATGGATTCGTGCTAGTAAAAAGGATTTTGAATTAGTAAAAGAAATTGGTATTAAAGAAACAGGTATTTTAGTAAGTTGTTCCGATTACCATATTTTCTATAAAATGAAAATGACAAGAGCACAGGCAATGCAACATTATTTAAATGTAGTAAGAGAATGTTTAGAAACTGGTATTGCTCCAAGATGTCATTTAGAAGATATTACTCGTTCTGATATTCATGGCTTTGTTATTCCATTTTGTTTTGAATTGATGAAATTAGGAATGGAATATGGTATTCCAGTAAAGATTCGTGCTTGTGATACGATGGGTTATGGTGTAAACTTCCCAGGTGCAGTAATTCCTCGTTCCGTACAGGGTATTATTTATGGTTTAATGGTGCATGCAGGTGTACCTTCTGAGTTATTAGAATGGCATGGACATAATGACTTCTATAAAGCAGTAAGTAACTCTACAACAGCTTGGTTATATGGTGCTTCTGGTGTTAACTGTTCCTTATTTGGTATTGGTGAACGTACAGGTAATACACCATTAGAGGCAATGGTATTTGAATATGCTCAGTTAAAGGGTACTTTAGATGGAATGGATACTACAGTAATTACAGAACTTGCAGAGTACTTTAAAAAGGAAATCGGTTATGTCATTCCATCTCGTACACCTTTTGTTGGTGCAAACTTTAATGTTACAAGAGCAGGTATTCATGCAGATGGTTTATTAAAGAATGAAGAAATTTATAATATTTTTGATACAGAAAAATTCTTAAATCGTCCAGTATTAGTAGCTGTATCCAATACTTCTGGTTTAGCAGGTATTGCTCATTGGATGAATACGGTATTCAAATTAAAGGGTGATGATGCATTAGATAAGAGTCATCCACTTGTTGTAGAATTAAAAGCTTGGGTAGATGAACAATATGAAGGTGGTCGTGTTACTGTAATTACAGATAGAGAACTTTCTGCACAGATTCAGGCACGTCAGGCAAAGCATGGTGTAAATTTACCACCTATTACAGAATAGTGAGATAAAAGGAGTACATAATAATGGATTATAGTAATCAGATTGCACAAGCAAAAGAAGCATTTGGCAAGTTATTAGAAGAACAGTTAAAGCGTGTAGAAGCTATGAAGGCACAAGGAGATTTCCTTGATTATGCTAGTTTAGATACAATTAAAATTGGTGTATGTGGTGGTGATGGTATTGGTCCTGCCATTACAGCACAAGCACAGAGAATTTTAGAATATTTATTAGCAGACGAAGTAAAGTCTGGTAAAGTAGAATTTAAAGTAATTGATGGTTTAACAATTGAACGTAGAGTAGCAGAAAATGCAGCAATTCCAGCAGATGTATTAGAAGAATTGAAAGAATGTCATGTTATTTTGAAAGGACCTACAACTACACCTAGAAAAGGCGACCCATGGCCAAACGTAGAAAGTGCAAATGTAGCTATGAGAAAAGCACTTGATTTATTTGCGAATGTTCGTCCAGTACGTATTCCAGAACAGGGCATTGATTGGACGTTCTATCGTGAAAATACAGAAGGTGCTTATGCAGTAGGTAGCAAAGGTGTTCATGTTACAGAAGATTTAGGTGTTGACTTTACTGTAGTAACAACGCAAGGTTGTGAACGTATTATTCGTGCAGCATTTGAATATGCAAAGGCAAACAATAAAACAAGAGTAACAGCTGTAACAAAAGCAAATATTATTAAGACAACCGATGGTAAGTTCTTAGATATTTTTAGAGAAATCGCAAAAGATTATCCAGATATTACAGCAGATGACTGGTATATTGATATTATGACTGCGAAGTTAATTGATGAAAAGAGACGTAGAGATTTCCAAGTATTAGTTCTTCCAAATCTTTATGGTGATATCATCACAGATGAAGCTGCTGAAATTCAGGGCGGAGTGGGAACTGCCGGAAGTGCAAATATCGGGGATCAATATGCCATGTTCGAAGCCATTCATGGAAGTGCACCCCGCATGATTGAAGACGGACTGGCCGAATACGCCAATCCGTCCAGCCTGCTGAAGGCGGCAGAAATGATGCTGCGTCACATCGGTTATGGCGGCAAAGCAGATAAACTGGCAGACGCACTGACAGCATGTGCAGCCAAAGCCCCTACCGGTTTTGCAGATGGCAATACCTGCAAGGCCTTTGCAGATGAAATCATGACCTTCATCTAATACAATTCTCATAACAAAGAGAGTGCCCGGCCCAAATGCGCGGCCGGGTGTTTTCTGTTTCAAAATAAAATGCTCTCTTGGATGAATTCCTTTACTGTGATAAAATAATAAAAAGGAGCATGTGAAAGGAAGGGGAATGAAATGAAACTTATCCTGAAAGAAAAGATTTTATCCATTTTGGACAGCTTTAATGTTTATGACGAAAGTGACGACATTGTCTTTAAAGTCAAAGGAAAGGTGGCGCTAACACACAAAACGGCTATTTACGATGCGAAAGGCCGGGAAGTAGGTATGGTTAAAGAAAAAATCATCGATATTCTTCCGACTTTCGGCCTGTATAAGGATGGAGAAAAAGTAGGCGAATGTAAGAAAAAGATTTCCTTGATTAAACCTAAATTTGAAG
>CALASV010000055.1 GCA_937888895.1 uncultured Clostridia bacterium
GGCAGTTGGTGATGTTGTCATTGCATTCCGTTCTAGTGGTTGTCATTCGAATGGTTATTCTCTTGTTAGAAAAGTATTTGATGTAGAAAATGCTGACTTAAATAAATACTATGATGAATTAGGACAGACATTAGGAGAAGCATTACTTACACCAACCGTAATTTATGTAAAACCAGTATTAGCAGCTTTTGAAGTAGCAGATATTCATGGTGTAAGTCATATTACTGGTGGTGGTTTCTACGAAAATATTCCACGTTGTATTCCAGATGGATTATGTGCAAAGATTGATAAGAGTGCAATTAAAGTACTTCCTATTTTTGAATTATTACAACGTGAAGGAAATATTCCAGAAAGAGATATGTATAACACTTATAACATGGGCGTTGGTATGGCATTGATTGTAAGCCGTGAAACAGCGGATAAGGCAATCGAAGTATTAAAAGAACAAGGCTGTGATGCTTATGTTATCGGTGAAATTATCGAAAATACAGACAAAATAATTCTGAATTAATTTTTTAAATTTTATAAAAGCCAATCTTGGTATTATCTGTTAGAACATGCTTTAGATAATATCAAGATTTGGCTTTTGTTGCAAAAATTACTGTATAAAGGAAATTAGTGTGAAAAATAATAATTTTCATGCCTATTTGTTTCTAAACGAAGTGAAAGGAATGATTGATTAATATGGTAAGACGAATTTATGTAGAGAAAAAGGAAAGTCTTCGTCTTGAGGCAGCGGGCTTATTAAATGAGTTATGTACTTTATTAGGCATTTCTGCTTTGACAGGATTAAGATTAGTAAATCGTTATGATGTAGAAGGATTAGAGGAAGATGTATTTTTACGTGCCGTTCAGACGGTATTTTCCGAGCCACAGGTAGATGATACAATGACAGAGTGTCCTTCTGGTGATTATACTGTATTTGCAGTAGAGTCTTTACCAGGTCAGTTTGACCAGCGTGCAGATTCTGCAAGTCAGTGTATTCAGTTAATGACACAAGGAGACCGTCCTATTGTTCGTACTGCAAAAGTATATTTACTTTCTGGTGATGTAACAAAAGAAGATATTGATAAAATTAAACATTATGTAATTAATCCTGTAGAATCTAGAGAAGCTAGTTTAGAGCCAGTGGAAACGTTACATATGGAATATGATATTCCTACTATGGTAGAAACTGTAACAGGTTTTATTACTATGGATGAACAGGAATTAACAGCTTTATTAGACCGTTTAGGACTTGCGATGGATTTAGATGATTTGAAGTTCTTACAGTCCTATTTTAAAGACGATGAACAGCGTGACCCTACTATCACAGAAATTCGAGTAGTAGATACGTATTGGTCTGACCATTGCCGTCATACAACATTCTCTACTCATATTGATAATGTAGAAATTCACGATAAAGAAGTAAAAGAAGCGTATGAACGTTATTTACAGGCTCGTATTGAAGTATATGGCGAAGAAAAGGCAGCAAAACGCCCACAAACTTTAATGGATATTGCAACCATTGGTGCAAAGACATTGAAAAAACGTGGATTACTTCCTGAATTAGATGAAAGTGAAGAAATCAATGCTTGTTCGATTCATGTAACAGCTACTGTAGATGGCGAAGAACAAGATTGGTTGTTAATGTTTAAAAATGAAACACATAATCACCCAACAGAAATTGAACCTTTCGGTGGTGCAGCAACTTGTATCGGTGGTTGTATTAGAGACCCATTATCAGGTCGTGCGTATGTTCATCAGGCGATGCGTGTTACTGGTGGTGGTGACCCAAGAGTAGCTCTTGATAAGACATTATCTGGTAAATTACCACAGCGTAAAATTGCACAGACAGCAGCAGCAGGTTATTCTTCTTATGGTAATCAGATTGGTCTTGCAACAGGTCATGTTGCAGAAATTTACCATGATGGTTATATTGCAAAGAGAATGGAATGTGGTGCAGTAGTAGCAGCAGCTCCAGCTTATAATGTTCGTCGAGAATGTCCAGCTCCTGGTGATGTCATTGTATTATTAGGTGGTCGTACTGGTCGTGATGGTATTGGTGGTGCAACAGGTTCTTCTAAGAGTCATAATTTAAAATCTTTAACAACAATGGCTTCTGAAGTACAAAAAGGTAATGCACCAGAAGAAAGAAAGATTCAAAGATTATTCCGTAACAGCGAAGTAACACGTTTAATTAAGCGTTGTAATGACTTTGGTGCAGGTGGTGTTAGCGTAGCTATCGGTGAATTAGCAGATGGTCTTCGTATTAACTTAGATGCTGTTCGTAAGAAATATGATGGTTTAGATGGTACAGAAATTGCGATTTCGGAATCTCAGGAACGTATGGCAGTAGTTGTAGCCGAAGAAGATGTTGATAAGTTTATTGCAGAAGCAGAAAAAGAAAACTTAGAAGCATATCGTGTAGCAGTTGTTACAAAAGAAGCTCGTATGGTAATGGAATGGAAAGGCGTTACAATCGCTAATTTAAGCCGTGACTTCTTAAATACAAATGGTGCTGTAAAACACGCAAATGTATCTGTAGAAGTAAAGAATAGAGAAGCTTTAAAAGAAAAGAAATTTAGCAGTTTAAGAGAAATGGCAGGTAGCTTAAAGTCTGCTTCCCGTCGTGGTTTAACAGAACGTTTTGATGGTTCTATCGGTGCAGGTTCTATCTTAATGCCATTTGGTGGTAAGACACAGCGTACACCAGCACAGGCAATGGCTGCGTTATTCCCAGTATTGCCAAATCAGACAACAAATCAAGCAAGTGTTATGGCTTGGGGGTGTGACCCAGACCAAACTAGCGTAGACCCATATATTGGTGCTTATAATGCTGTTTATACTTCTATGGCAAAATTAGTAGCAGCAGGTGCAGATTATAAGAAAGCATATTGTACATTCCAAGAGTTCTTTGAAAAATTACGTCAAGAACCAACTCGTTGGGGCAAGCCATTCTCTGCTTTACTTGGTGCATTTGATGCTCAGTTAGAATTAGAAGCAGCAGCCATTGGTGGTAAAGACTCTATGTCTGGTTCTTTCTTAGATTTAGATGTACCTCCAACATTGATTTCTTTCGTAATTGCACCTTTACTTGCAGAAGAAGTATTATCTCCTGAATTTAAAGAAGCTGGAAATAATGTTTACTTATTTAATGGTACAAATGCAGAAGAAAAGAAAGCAGCTTGGGAAACATTCTATGCATTACATAAAGCTGGTAAAGTAAAAGCAGCTTGGGCAGTAGAAAACGGAATTGCAGAAGCAGTTATGAACATGTCCTTCGGTAACATGATTGGATTTACTGCAACAAATACAGAAATCGATTGGAACACATTACTTTCTGGTGCAATTGTAGCAGAAGTAACTGAAGAAGTAGCAGATGCTGTGAAGTTAGGTATTACCACAGAAGAAGCAGTTGTTACGATTGGAGAAGACAGTGCAACAATTGAAGAATTATTAGCATTGAATGAAAACGTATTAGAAAATGTATATCCAAATCGTACAAAATTAGAAGAAGTAGAAGTACCAGTATTAGAAAAGAAAGCAACTTCTTATGCTGTACCTAGCATTAGTGTTGCAAAACCAAAAGTATTGATTCCAGTATTCCCAGGAACAAACTGTGAATATGATAGTGCTCGTGCTGTAGAAAAAGCAGGATTAACACCTGAAATTTTAGTAATCAATAATCAGTCTGCCCAAGGAGTTTCTGACTCTGTATCTCGTTTTGCAAAAGCAGCGAAAGATAGTCAGATTATCTTTGTTCCAGGTGGTTTCTCTGGTGGTGACGAACCAGACGGCTCTGGTAAATTCATTACTGCATTCTTCCGTAACCCAGAAGTAAAAGAAGCAACAATGGATTTATTAAAACAGCGTGATGGTTTAATGTTAGGTATTTGTAACGGTTTCCAAGCATTAATCAAATTAGGTTTAGTACCTTATGGTGAAATTATTGATACGGATGCAACTTGCCCAACACTCAGCTATAACGTAATCGGTAGACATCAGTCTAAGATTGTTCGTACTCGTATCGCATCGAACTGTTCTCCTTGGTTAGCAAAAGTACAAGTAGGCGATATTATCAATGTGCCAATTTCTCATGGGGAAGGACGCTTCTTATGTGACGCAGAATTAGTGAAGAAATTAGCAGAAAATGGTCAAGTAGCAACACAGTATGTAGACTTAAACGGCGTACCAACCATGGATGTAGACTTCAATCCAAACGGCTCTGTATGGGCAATTGAAGGTATTACCTCTCCAGACGGACGAGTACTCGGAAAGATGGGTCACTCCGAACGTGTAGGAGAAGCATTGTACCGTAACGTACCAGGTAATTATGACTTGCATTTATTTGAATCTGCAAAGGCATATTTTAGTTTATAATATAAAAAATAATGTGGAAAAAGTGCTGTAATTTTTACGGCACTTTTTCTTTTTGGAATTGTGCATAATACAGTTAGCCGACTAGAAGTAAGAAAGTAGAAAATATATATTTATTGAAATAAATGATAAAAATGAATTGAGAGAAAAAATATAAAAATTTTAGTATATGAAAATCTAAATGTTGCCGATATTACATATAAGTGATAGGAGGAATTTATAATGAAAAATGAATTTACAATGTCTGTTTCACCAGTTTGTGTAAAAAATGGAAAAAAGTATGCGTTTGTATCTTTTATTGATGGAGAGCGTAGTGCAGAAGGAAAAATTCCAGATTGTAAAATTGTATCTGCAAAGGGGTTTGATAGAGGAGAAATTCGAATGTTGGAGGAATATATGAAACGAGAACTTCCAATGTTAAAAAAGATGGCAGCAGGAATTCGCTTGGTAGATGCAATTATAAAGTAAAGTTTTTTGGTAGAAAGAATAATTTTGGATTTATCAAAGTCAAGCGAATATTCAAATCTACGCTTACTTATAACCGAATAGCTACTTAAAAATGTTATAATTCTTTATAAATTTGAACGAAAAATAAGTATAGCTAAGGTATAAAATTTGTTAACGAAGATAAAATGTTCTAATGAGAATAAGGTTATTCTTATTAGAACATTTTTATCTTAATAGTATATTATATATACAAGGAAAACTGCCAAAAGTGGAAGAATTAAGAACATATTATTTTTTATTTTTCATATTGTCTAATACTTTTTTATAAGGTGCTAACATACCTTCGGTCATTTTATTCCCCATTTTTGCTTTCACTTTTTTAGAGGAGAGCATGGCACCTACAAGGTACATTGCTAAAATAGTTCCTTTTTTATTTTGTGGGAAGTCGAATTGTCCATGTTCTTTGAAGAAATGATAATCTGCTTTCATCATACCTTGCATTTGATAAATTAAGTCACGGAAAATTTTCATACCACCAACACCATAGAAATTTTGTGGTTGGGTGTTTTTGTGCTTTAGTGCATATTCTAGCGATAAAGCAAGTTGGTCAATAGCTGTATTTGGGTCTTCTTCATCGGTAGCTATACCAGCTAAAATGTTACCACCAACTTGAGCACGACCTTCTAGAATCATTTGTAAATTTTGTTCTTCAGAATAATTACCACTAATTAAATAGCCAATCGGCATACCCATTGTTACCGTACGATGACCATTGCAAAATTGACGGTCATCATATAGTTTGAAACGACTACCCATAGAATGGTCTTTTATTGTAAAGGCATAAATAATAGCATCTGCTTTTTGAATATTATTTCGTAAGAAAGTATCAAATCCATCTTTATAAATACAAATCCCATCAGTTGCACAATGAAAACAACCTAAACAACCACCTTTCAATGGATAATCTGTAATATTAACAATACGACTTTGGATAGAAAGTTTTGCTTGAAAGCGTGAAATCATGGAGTTTAGTTGTGTATTGTCAGCAGTGGCATCAGTGATAATAACAACATCACCGATTTTTTTTGTAGTATTACAATTAGTATGTAATTTTTCATCCGAATTTGTACAAGTTATACTACTAGAAGAATTATCTTTTGGAATAGTTACAGGCTTATAATTAGGTGGAGTGTTTTTTAAATAGCAAGGTTCATAAATTTCTTGTTTGACACTCCACAAAAAATGTGACCAAAATTTTTTCGCTTCTTCTTGTCCTTTTTTTGTTGGTAAATCTTCCATATCAGCAGAAAGCCCTCGAATATAGTTCATACCAAGTTCTTGACAGTTCTCTTGAATAAAACGATGAGCTGTGATATCATAAAAGTGTTTAGAAGTAGTAATTTGAGTTGCAATTTTTCCAGAAACACAAACGTTATGTTCTTTCATTAATTCTATAAAACGATGAAGCTGATATGGTACAATAAATGTATATACTGGATAAGAAAATAAAAGAATATCAGCTTGTTCGATTACTGTTTTTGCTTCTGTAAAATTTTGTTCAAAAGTACGGATTTTTTGACCTACATGAAGTACAGTAAATGTATGTTTTTTGGATAAAAGTTCTAAGAACCGTACCGTTTGTAATGTAATACTATTTTCGCCTTTTGGGCTTCCGTTTAAAACAACAATGTTCATAATTAAAATCCTTTCTATAATATTAATATACGTTGTTTCTTATAGTAAAGTAATAGGTTAGTGATACAGCTGTTTTTGATTGTACTGTTACAAAAAATTATAACATGGATAGAGGAAATTGGAAAGTGAATGGAGAAATTTTAAATGAAAACAATTAAAGTGGTTGCAGCAATTATGAAAGATGTAAATAAAGAAAATCAATCAATTATTTTTGCTACCCAAAGAGGTTATGGAGAATGGAAAGGATGGTGGGAATTTCCAGGAGGAAAAATAGAAGAAGGAGAAACACCACAAGAGGCACTAAAACGAGAAATAATGGAAGAATTAGATACAGAAATTGAAGTTGGAGCATTGATAGATACAATAGAATACGATTATCCAACTTTTCATCTTTCTATGGATTGTTTTTGGACAAAAGTGGTAAATGGAAATTTAATTTTGAAAGAACATCAATCAGCAAAATGGTTAACAAAAGAGGAAATAAAGTTAGTAAAATGGTTACCAGCAGATATAAGTTTAGTGGAGAAAATACAAAGAGAAATGGAATAGTAAGTTAACTAAATAACTACTATCGTAACTATTTGGTTATGAGTAAGTAAGAATTGGGAATATCCGATTACCAAAAGAATGTGAGGAAAATGAAATGAAAAAGAATACTTGGGTACTTAGATGTCAGGCACCAAATTGTGGTGAATTAGCGAATGGATATTATAATGCAGGTGCAATGCTTGCAGATGATAGAAATGGTATGACAGAAGAAGATTCTAAAATGCAAGTTATTTCAAATGTGGTAGAATGTGATTTTGATGCTTATGTGGATGCTTTAAAAAATAAAGGAATCAAGGGTGATTTAGAACATAAGTTAGGATTTGATAAATTTTTTGCGTTTACTTATGAAGGAAATTATTATCATGTAAGTTATATTGCAAAAAGAGGAGAAATTAGAGTTGTGGAAGATAAAAGTTCTACTTCCATTAATGAGTTTGGATATAATGAGATAGGAAAAGAAAAAACAACGATTTATCAGTATGCATTATATTATGACCCTGAAAATCATGTAACTGATAAAACAGTCAATTGTGGAATGCTTTATATTATAAAATTGTCAGATAATAGTTTGTTTATGATAGATGGTGGACATATTAGACAGTGGAATGAAGAAGCAATCGAAGGCTTATGGCAGTTTTTATTGAAAATTACAAATACGAAAGAAGATGGAACCATTCGTATTTCTGGTTGGTATTTTACTCACGCACATGATGACCATCTCAATGGTTGTACAAAATTATTAAATCGTCATTACAAACAAATTATATTAGAACGTGTGATGTATAATTTCCCATGTTATAAATTATGTTCAGGATATGTGTTGTCTACGTTTGATATGAAAGAAATTGTTTTAAGATTATATCCACAAGTAAAAGTGTTAAAATTACATTAGACGAATTAATAGAAAAAAAATTAATTTTATCAAAAAGAAAAAAGGTGATGGCTGAACCATCACCTTCAACTTTACGAAAATTAACCTCTGAAACCTGTATCCGGAATAGGATCGGGCTCAACGGGAACCTCAGGAGCTGAATAGTAAATGCCAAGAACTGCATTAGCTATTGTGCTTTCAGAAATAGCATTGTTAAGCTCTTCTGAATCAACACCTGCATCCTCAAGGAAAGAGTCGATTACATCGCGGATAGCGCCTGTGTCCTGAAGATCAGAAACTTCGAAGCCAGCACCGTTAATATACTTTTCAAGAGCACCAAGCAAAGAAACGATATCATCGCTTGTTGAACCTGTTGCAATAGCTTCAACGAGTTCTTCAGCCTTCTCTAACGCAACCTCATCATTAGCGAGTTCGCCGGCAAGATCTTCAACCGGACTTACCTCATCTTCAGTAACAACTACTACATCGTCTGTAGGAGCTACTTCTTCAGCGCAAACTGAATATGCAACAGTTGCACAAAGAACTACTGAAAGAAGAATTGCTAAAAACTTTTTCATTGATTATCTTCCTTTCTAAAAATTCATACCTAGCAACAACATTATATCTTACTCAAAGATGTATGTCAAGCAAAAATCACAAAATATATACATATTTTTCGCAAATAACGCACTAAAAACACTTTATTTGCTTTCCTGGAATTTGTCTTCGTCATAATAACGCCAGTTAATTGTTACTTTCTTTCCGTTGACTGAATAGCATTCATAATTTTTATATGTTGTCGTACTACCCTCTCTGAATCCTCTTTCTTCAAGACCATTCAAGAAAAGATCTCTCATTTCAGTTGTCGGGAATTCTATCGTTCCGCGCATAACAAGAGTTGTTCTGTCGCTGTGTTTTTCCAGCACTCCGTTTTCAAATGCAGCAGCCCACCAGCAACGCCTGCGACCAAAATCAATCATCTTGGCAGGTTCAGTATCGGTTGATTTTTTATACTGCCATAATTCCATTGAGCAATACATAGCATCTTTATCTTCGACAGCTTTAAAATGCTTCTTTTCACCCAAGCTTGCATCAAGAGGCGCATTTGTCGGAGAAGACGGATTATCATTGTAATAAAAACCAATCTCACAACCAACAGAAGCCATTGCGTATTCGCCCTTCCACAACTCAATAAGCCAGTCTTTATTGTCATATGTAAAGTAGACACGGATTGTATCAAGATAGAAATTAGCAAGACCTGCAAAATTATCATACATTTTATTGAAGCCGAACCTTCGCTGAATCGCGAGTGCGTTGTAGACACTGGTTGTTGTACTTGAGCTTGTCGACGAAGAAGACGGTTGAGTCGGAATCGTCATTGACGGCTGAGTAGGCTGTGTTGACGACGAAGGTGTAGTTGATGACGGATCAATATAAAGTGAAGAAGGATTGTAAATTACAGAATTTCCCATACCGTCCACTAGATACGACTGACCATCCGGTCCGATAACAATCTGCGAATTCTGCGTATATCCGCCATTAGGGTCAACATTTATATTTATCTTATCATTATT
>CALASV010000056.1 GCA_937888895.1 uncultured Clostridia bacterium
ATAGCGATATTGTTTGATACAAAGCGTTATAGTAAGAAAATGCAGGAGTATATTCCATTAGAAAATAAGCTATTGGAAACAGTACTTGCATTAGGAGTGTTTTTGGCAGAAAAAAATATCATGTATGAAGTTTATTATGGACAACATGGTTTGAAAAAGATAGATGTAAGTAGTATACAAGCATTTGAACAATGTTATGAAATTGTATAGTAAAATTAGTGAATCTTTGAGTGTGCTTTCCTTTCAAATTTTTCAAGGAACGAGGGATGATTATGGTACTTTTTTTTCTGGATTTTCGGATAGAGCTGAGTTAGGTGGCAATATTCAAAAGAAATATAGTGAAGTAATGACAGTTCGTAGTAGAAATGGTAAAAATACAAATGTGTATTTGATAGGGAAAGTATTTGATAATTTTGATGGAAAACAGTGGATACAATCTAGAGAAGATTTTTCTATGGAGAGATATATAGATACGATACGTACTTTGTATGCTATGAAACAATATGATGATAAATATTCTATGGATTATATATATAAGTCGGATTTGAATATATGTTATCAATATATAAATTCTAAGTATTTATTTGCACCATTAAAAACATATTATATTACACAACAATATATTGGATTGCCGATAGAGGAATTAGAGGGAAGTATTTGTTTTGAAGAAAAAGTGGGTTTTGGAACGGAGTATGAAGTTAGTTATTATCAGTTAAACAATGGAAATGAAGTATTTTATGAATTTTTAGAGGAAGAGAAGTTGCTAGAGGAAGAAGTGCTTCGTCAAGTTTTGAAAGAATTTCAGATGACAACAGGGATAGAATTGAGTGTAGAAGAAGTAAAACGTCAAGAACAGTTAATATATGAAGATTATGTAGAAGATATTTCGTTGTCAGAAGAATTACAACAATACTTGAATGTAATAACAAAAGATTTGGAAAGCGATATAGATAAATTAAGAGCAATCGAATTAGAACTTTCTAAATTTACTTATACGAATGAAGCAGGAAGATTGCCAAAATCGGTAACAGATGCAAGTAGTTTTTTAGATTATTTTTTATTAGAGAGTAGGGAAGGCTATTGTAATCATTTTGCTACGGCATTTGTATTGTTGGCTCGTGCCAAGGGGATTCCAGCACGTTATGTACAAGGATATTGTGTTCCTTTAGGACAAGAACAGACTACAGTAGTTACTTCTAGTTTTGCTCATGCATGGCCAGAAGTATATATAAAAAATGTTGGTTGGATTCCATTTGAACCAACACCGGGTTATGGGGAACTTCGTTATACTTCTTGGACAATAAAAAAAGGACAGCAAGAAAATCCAAAAGAACAATTTTGGAAGGAACAAGGAGAGGATGTTATTGAACTAGAGAAAGAAGAACAGGAAAAACTTTCCAAAGAATTTCTTGCTAAATTAGAAGAAGAAAGAGAACAACAGAAAAAAGAACAAAAGAAACAGTTATTGAAAATTTTACTTTCTTCGATTTGTTCTATTTTAGTAGTAGGAGTGTTAGCAATATTTTTTGAACGATTACTTAGTCGATATCGTTATCAAAAAATGACAATAGAACAAAAATATTTGGTACAGTTTAAAAGAAATGTAAAGTTACTTTCTAAATTGGGATTAACTAGAAGTGTTGGAGAAACGATAGAAGAATTTAGAAAAAGAGTAATGATGAAATTTTCAGGAGAAGTCGAATTTTATTTTTTAGAGATGCATGAAAAATTCTTATATGGAACTTTAGAATTAAAAGAAGAAAGTATGCAATTGGTTTTGGAAGAACAAGAACAGTTATTGCAGATTTTGAAACAGAACAAGAAATGGATATATTTATACTGGAAGATATTTTCTTAATGAAAACGCTGTATTTTAACCAAATCAAATCAGTCCACTATTTCAAATGCATAGAGTATTAAGTGGTGGGTTTAGGACTTAATAAGTTATAATCGAAGTAAAACAGGTAGAGAATACAATTTGTCTAAAGAACAAGTACTACATTATTAGAAAATATTATGAAAAAGTACCATTAAATATATTTAAAAATTTATTATTACTTCAAATGGCAGATGCGATAACTCACAATCTTGAAAAAGAGGTAATTAAAGAAAAATATGAAATCTGTAAAAAATTGTATAATACAAAAGCAGAAGAATTATATTTGTGGTTAGAAAATGAAAAAAAGTAATTATCAATTATATATTTGTAATATTTTTATGATAAGTAATTAGGAAATACATTGAGTTTTTAACAGGAGTATGGTAGAATTGTAGAGAGAAATAGGAAAAAAGTCTTAGTTTTATGGGAGAATGTATGATGACAAGAACAGAAGAATTACTTTTGCTAGAAACATATAAAATAAAGCAACGTATTTTGGAACATGCACTTTCTGCGAGTGCAGGTGTTTTTTACAATATTAATATTACGAAAAATAAAGTTCCGAGTACGATGTTTCAAGTATTAAATGGGGTAGAGTATAGTATCAATAAACAAATAGGTTTTTCAGATAATTGTGATTATACAGATGTTATTAGTTATTGGGGGAATCAATTGTCAAAGGAAGAACAGTCAGCGTACTTTACATTTTTTGATTTAAAGCATTTAGAAGATTGTTTTAGACGAGGGGAAAATCATATTACTCATCAATATTGGACAAGTGATGTACTTGGACATCCTATGCTTGCAGAACAGCATATTGTAATGTATGAGGATTTACTAAATGGAGATATTGTTGGTATTACTTATGTTCTTGATTTGACAAATTTAGATGCTCTGAAAGAAAAAGAAACACAGCAGAGAAAAGAATTAGAAATTGCATTAAAGAAAGCAGAAATTGCAAATGATTTTAAAACAAATTTTCTTTTTAATATATCTCATGATATTCGTACACCAATGAATGCTATTTTAGGATTTAATGAAATAGCTAAGAAAAAGACAAAAGACCCAGAAGTATTGGAAGCATTAGAAAAAGCAGCATTATCTGGAAATCAGATGCTTGAAATTATCAATGATATTTTAGATATGTCTCGTATTCAAAATGGGGAATTATCGTTTAATAATGCTATTGTGAATGTAAAAAAGAGTATGAGTGAGTTAGATATTGTGCATCGTCCAATGGCAAAAGAAAAGAATATTACCTTTAATTTTATAGATGAAACAGTAACACCTTATGTATATGGTGATGTTGCAAGAATTTCACAAGTGACATCGAATCTATTAAGTAATGCGATTAAATTTACACCAAGAGGTGGGAAAGTTACCTATTATGTAAAAGAAATTCCTGTATTAGATGCAGGATATGTAGGGTATGAAATTCATGTTATAGATAATGGGATAGGAATGAGTGAAGCATTCCAAGAAAATATGTATAAAGTGTTTGAACGAGAAAAAAGTTCTACATTAAGTGGAGTACAGGGAACAGGACTTGGTCTTGCCATTACAAAGCAAATAGTAGACCATATGGGTGGTGACATTACTTGTCAAAGTGAAGTAGGAAAAGGAACGGAATTTTTAGTTACTTTTAAGTTACCAATTGCTTCCATGGAAAAAATATGTGAAGAAATGGAACATATTTTAAAAGGAAAGAGAATCCTTATTGTAGAAGATATTGATTTAAATCGTGAGATTTTAATGGAACTTTTATTAGATGAACAATGTCTGGTAGAGGAAGCAGAAAATGGTGAGCAAGCAGTTCACATGGTTCGTAATTCTAAGAGAGGTTATTATGATGTAATATTAATGGATATTCAGATGCCAATTATGGACGGTTATATGGCGACAAAAGCAATTCGTGCTTTGAAGAATAAAGCTCTTGCGAAAATTCCAATTATTGCAGTAACAGCGAATGCGTTTGAAGCAGATAAGAAAGAAGCAATTAGTGTTGGAATGAATGAGCATATTGCAAAACCAGTTGATATTATGGTATTGAAAAGAGTTTTAAGAAAAGTATTAAGCAAATAATTAGTAAAATATAAGAAGAACTATTGTGTAATAAAGCTTCTATCTTTATAAAAGAGGTTTATTTTGCAATAGTTCTTTGTTTTTATTTATAATAGACTATTTATTTTTTATAAAAATGCCGATATAAAAAGAAAGAGATAAATGAATGGATTGAAATGAGTATATGATGAGGCTAAGGAGAGCATTATTATTTTCTTTGATAAGGAAAATAGAGTGCTTTTTATTTTTAAGAAATACTTTGTTAAATTATTGTATAAAAGTAGAAAAAACTTTTTTGGGAGATAATTTTATGGAAGAGAAGGAACTAGATTTAGTAGTAACTGCAAAATGGATAGATGAAGAAGGGAAAGAATATGAAAAAAATATTCAAATTGAGGATATTATACATCAAAAATCTATTACAATAGAGTTAAAAACAGTAGAAAATATTCCTGTAATAGAAGAAAAAGAAGAACAGATAATATTCCCAATTGTTTCTGATACGATAGATACTCGTATGTATGTAGATAGTTTTCCTAGAATGTTAGAGGCTTGTCAGCTTTTGAAGAAAAATGTAATAGAACAGAAAATGTCCAATGAATTACTTTATCATCAAAAAATGTCCACTTATTATATGTACAATATGCAAGCTTATTGGGAATATCTTTATGCGATTGGTGAAAAAATGTAATAAATATTGATATACGAATTGACGAAAGATAGTAATTTATCGTATAATAAGAAAATATGATAGAAAAGGAGAAAGAAAAAATGAATATTGAATTATTGAGAAAAGACATGGTAACAGCCATGAAAGAAAAAAATAAGCCAAGAAAAGAGGCAATTTCTTCTTTAATTTCTGCTATTAAAAAAGTAGCAATTGATGAAGGTTGTCGTGAAGAAATTCCAGAAGAATTAGCTGATAGAGTAATTTTGAAAGAATTAAAAACGGCAAAAGAACAATTAGATACTTGTCCAGCAGATAGAACAGATTTGAAAGAAGAATACCAGTTCCGTTATGATGTTATTAATGAATATGCACCTCAGTTAATGTCTGCGGAAGAAGTGAAAAAAGTAATTGAAGAAAAATTTGCAGAAGTTATTGCTACAAAAAATAAAGGACAAATTATGAAGGTAGTTATGCCAGAATTAAAGGGAAAAGCAGACGGTAAAGTAATCAATCAAGTGGTAGCAGAACTTTGTAAATAAAAAAAGAGCAAGTTTATATAGTAGAAAAAGAGGAGACATTTTTTATAGTGCTTCTCTTTTTTATTTATGAGGAAATGACGAAAAAGATTATAAATTTTCGTTTGGTTAAAAAGTACTTATTTTAAGGATATAGAGTAGAAGATGAATTAAAATTTTTATTAAAAAAATAATAGAATATTGTAACAAAACAGTATTTTTATAGATAAATAGAGTAGAAAGGAGAAAACAATGGAAGAATTATATAAACAAAATTCCAAAATCGTGTATCATTTTCTCTACTCTATGTGTAAAGATGAAGCATTAGCAGAGGAACTTTTGCAGGAAACTTTTTTAAAAGCATTTGAGTCTTTCGAACGGTTTGATGGTAGTTGTAAAATATCTACATGGCTTTGTCAAATTGCAAAACATCTTTTATATCAACATTGGTATAAAGTCAATAAAGAATTTATAGTAGAAGTAGATGAACAAATACCAACAAAAGATGATACGGAAATGCAAGCTATCCATCGAGTAGAACTTGCAGATGTTTGGGAAAAATTACAGCAAATGCCAAAGGAAGTAAGACAAGTAGTAAGTCTGAGAGTGATGAGTGATTTATCATTTAAGGAAATTGGTGCAATCGTAGGAAAGAGTGAAAATTGGGCACGAGTCATATTTTTTCGTGCAAAGAAACAATTATTAAAGGAGGTTCGTTATGAAGATAAATTGTGAAATTATTCAAGATTTAATTCCATCTTATGTAGAAGAAATTTGTTCGAAATCTTCAAAAAAATGTGTAGAGGAACATATCGCAGACTGTAAAGAATGTAACCAGTTAGTAGAGTTATATAAAAAATCGGATTTTTCAGCACATTCTTTAGAACAGAAGGAGTTAGATGGTTTTCAAAAGTTAAAAAAGAAAGTAAAATTACAAAGTGTTTTAAGTTATGGATTATTGTTGTTGCTGATTGCATTTGGTATTTACAACTTTGGAGTAAATTATAACCAAGTATATCCAAAAGTATATTATGGTTTATTTATTGTATGTATGGTTGCAACTTATATAGTAACAATGCATCAACATATAAGAGATAAATGGAATAAACAAGAAAGAATATTATGTATGATTTCTTTGTTATGTATTATATATGAATTTTTTGTTTTTTATTATGTTACAACAAAAGCAGTAAAACAGGAGTTGCCATTTGGATTAGAAGCAAGTAAAGTAGGACCATTGTTATATGGACAAGAAAGATTACTATTTTTATTTCAACTAGGTATGTTTGGATATAGTTTTTATAATTTTGTAAAGAAAAATATAGTTTCTAATGTATTGATAACGATTCATTTATTAGGTATTTTTTTGATATTTGCACATACTTCTTTGCTTGGAAATTTAAGTGATAGTACTACATGGTTACATAGTTTTTTTGAAATAACAGGAAGTTTACTTGTACTTGGAGTGATAGGAATTGTAGTACAATATGTTATAAAGAAAAAAAGCTATAAGAATGATTTGTAATTTTTTCAAATATCCGTTATACTACATAGTGTGACGGGTATTTTTTTTATAAGGGAACTCCATTGGATAAGGTTTAAATAGTATTACATAAAAGGTAAAAAAATACTATTTAAAAATTTATTTTATGTAAAAGGAAGGAGTAAAAAGATGAATGATATTGAAAAATATGAGAAGTTAAAACAGCAAAGATTAGAAAGACAATTTGAAAAAACATTTGAGGATATAGAATGGGAAAAGAAGTTAAGTTCAAATTGTCTAGGTGATATTTTTTCAGATTATACAAAAGAAGATTTGAAAGAAATTGCAAAACAAAAAGGACTTACGAATATTTCAAAGTATAAAAAACAAGCATTGATTCGTCATTTAGTAGAGTATATGTTACAAAAAGATGTTATGAGACATTATTTTTTATATTTACAAGATGAGGAATTAAAAGAATTTGAAAATGCCTTGAATACAAATGGCCTGTATGTACCACAGGATTTAATGAATACGATGATGTTAGAAGAAGCTTGTTATATTGGGGTATTAGAAGATGATAGAATTTTAGTTCCAAAAGATGTTGCTAGTGTATATCGTTCTTTTTATGGAGAAGAATTTGAAGCAGAGAGAAAGAAAGTTAGTTATGTGTTGAGTTGTTGTGATACAGCAAATATGTTATATGGAATCACTCCTTTTTCTGTTTTAGTAAAACTTGTAGAAAAAAATGGTGAAATTCAAGTAACAGAAGAAGATATAAGAACTATTATAGAACAGATACCATCAGAATGGAAAGATTCTATATTTATAGGAGATACTCTTTATTGTGGAGATTTTTATTTTGATGATAGAGGTCTATTAGAGGTACAAGGAGAAAAAGAGTTTTATATTCCAACATTAGCTGAAATTATAGAGTTTGGAACAAAAGGATATTGTTCTACGAGTAGAGAAGTATTGAAATTAAAGAAATTTTTAATGAGAAAAGCAGATGTATTACCAGAGGAAGCAGAGGTATTATGTGCTTTATCTCAAATGCGTATCATGCAAGGATGTGAAATGGAAGATGTTCTTGATGTGTTTGAAGATTTTGGAATTGAATTTGAATTTGAACATCAGGTAGACGAATTTTTTGGACATTTAATAGAATTATGGAATGGAACAAGAATGATGACGAATCGTGGTTTTGCTCCAAAAGAAATACATGAAGAAGAACCAGTAGAAAATATGACAGAGAAAAGTAATGTGATTGATATTTCAGAGATTACAAAAAATAAAAAATAAGGTCTGTTTTTGTAAAGGGTGTGAAGAAATGATATATATCACAGGAGATTGCCATGCGAATTTTCATAGACTTTCTACCAAAATATTTCCAGAACAGAAAGAAATGACAAAAGAAGATTTTGTTATTATTACAGGTGATTTTGGTGGTATTTGGGATTATAAAGGAGAAAATGCACAAGAAAAAAATTGGTTAAATTGGTTAGAACAAAAGCCATTTACGATATTATTTGTTGATGGTAATCATGAAAATCATGCTCGTTTGAACGAATTTCCAGTAAAAGAGTTTCATGGTGGTAAAGTGCATGAAATTCGTCCTTCTATTTTACATTTAATGCGTGGTGAAGTATTCGAATTGCAAGGAGAAACGATTTTTACATTTGGTGGTGCAAGAAGTCATGATATGAAAGATGGTATTTTTGAACCAGGGGATAGAAGAATTAAGCAATGGAAGTATGACTATAATAAAGAATTTCGAGTAAATCGTCAAACTTGGTGGGAAGAAGAAATGCCAAGTAAAGAAGAAATGCAATATGGGTTAGAAAATTTAAAAAAGCATGGAAATAAAGTAGATATTATTTTATCGCATTGTACTTCTTCTAGTATTCAAAAGAAAATAAAAGAGGCTTTTGCACCAGATGAATTGACAGAATATTTTGAACAATTAGAACAACTAATTGATTATAAGTATTGGATTTTTGGACATTATCATATAGACCAAAAGGTAGATGAGAAACATTTTGCATTATATCATCAAATTGTGCCTTTTCGTGTGAATGAAAAATAGTATTGATTTTACAAAAAAATAAGTGGAGGAAATGAAACGATGAAATATGTTATTTCAGATATTCATGGCTGTTATGAAGAATTTATGGAATTATTAGAAAAAATATCTTTTTCAGAGCAAGATGAATTATTTGTTTTAGGAGATGTATTAGATAGAGGTCCTGAACCAATCAAAACAATGCAAGAAATTATGGGTAGAAAAAATGTAACTTTTCTTTTAGGAAATCATGAGTATATGTTTGCTTTGATGTTACAATTATTAGATGATGAAGATATGGATTTTGAAGAAAAAAATAATTTATTAAAATACATAAATGATAAAGATTATATTGTTACTCTAGAAATAGAAGGTAAACAAATGGATAGTATAGAGTTTTCAGAGGCAATAGACAAAACTTTAATTAATTATCCTAATATTACTTTTATAATAGGTGGTTCTTATGGAATACATAATGACATAAAGAATAAAAGTAATTTAAAACTATCCTTTTCTAAAATGACTTTTCCACATCAATTATTTAGAATAATTCTTTTAGAACAAATATATCGTGGATTTAAAATAATGAAAAATGAAAGTTATCACAAATAGTGGTAACTTTTTTGAATAAAAAAAATAAATATACTCATAATTAAATAGGTGATGAAAATGAAAAATTTTATAATAATACTTGGAATATTAATTACATATTTAATTATAGGAAATACAGCAGTAGAAGCAGTTAAAATACCTGATGAAGCTATAAGATTAAGAGTTGTTGCGAATAGTGACTCTAAAGAAGATCAAACCATTAAATTAAAAGTAAAAACAGAAGTAGAAAAAGAATTATTTAATTTACTTAAAAATACTAAAGGAATTGAAGAAGCCAGAAATATAATAAATGATAATTTAGATACTATTGATAATAAAGTAAACAGTCTATTATTAAAAGAAAAATATAGACAAGGTTATGAACTTAATTTTGGATATAATTATTTTCCTGAAAAAGAATTTAATGGAATTACTTATGAAGAAGGGATGTATGAATCATTATTAATAACTTTAGGTAAAGGTGAAGGTGAAAACTGGTGGTGTGTTTTATTTCCTCCGCTTTGCCTTTTAGAAGCAGAAGAAAGCGATGAAGTAGAATATAAATTATTCATACAAGAATTAATAGAAAAATATTTATAGAATAAAAAAGCTTCCAATAAATAAAATTTTATAGGAGGCTTTTTCTATGGAAATATTTATTTTATTTATGATTGCAGTAAGTCTTAGTATGGATGCCTTTTCTTTAGCCATTGCTTATGGAACTATTGGTCTTTCAAAAAAAGAAATTAGTTTACTTTCTATTATAGTTGGAATATATCACTTCTTTATGCCAATAATAGGTATGTTTTTAGGAAAAATAATACTT
>CALASV010000057.1 GCA_937888895.1 uncultured Clostridia bacterium
GTGATGTACAGGTTTATATTGATAGTCCAATGGCAATTACAACAACGCAAGTATTCCGTCGTAATGCACAAGTATTTGATGAAGAAACAAAAGAATATATTTTATCTGGAGATAATCCGTTAGATTTTCCAAATCTTCATTTTACAAGAACAAGTGATGAATCAAAGGCATTAAATGAAGATAAACGTCCAAAAGTTATTATTTCTGCAAGTGGTATGTGTGATGCAGGTCGTATTTGTCACCATTTAAAACATAATTTATGGGATGCAAGAAATAGTATTGTATTTGTTGGTTATCAAGCAAATGGAACATTAGGAAGAAGAATTGTAGACGGAGAAAAGGAAGTTCCTGTACTTGGAGAGAGAATTTCCGTTCAGGCAAAAGTGTATAGTTTAGAAGGATTTTCTGGTCATGCTGATAGAGATGGTTTACTTGATTGGGTAAAAGGATTGCAAGTAAAACCACAAAATATTTTCCTTGTACATGGCGAAACAGATTCAAAAGATGATTTACAAGCATTGATTGAAAAAGAAACAGGATTTCATTGTACAGCAATTCATGGTGTAACGGAAGTAGACTTAAATGATGCCAAAGGTGTAAGTTATGAAGAAGCAACTCGTGAATTTGTTAGTGAAGAACAAATTCATAGTTTGCAAGATAAATTAGCAGAAATTCAAGAAGTAATGAATGAATTTTTAATGAATGCGAATATTGTCATTGATGAACATATTACACCAGAACATTTAATTGAAATTAAAAATGCAGTCATGCAATTAGAAAAAGAAACATTACAACTTGGTATGACAGTAACACAGGATGGCAGAAAATAAATGTATATATGCATTTTCTGAAAAATAATACAATGAGGTTTGTTTATGAAACAATGTCCAAAATGCAACTCCATAGTAGATGAAAAAAGTGAATGTCCGATTTGTTTTACAACAATTACTTATGAAGATGAAATTGTATCAGTAACAGAGAAATATGAATGGAATCGTTATGTAATTGTTTATTTTATAAAACAAATGTGGATTTCTGTATTATGTTGTATAATAGGTATAGTGAAAATTTTTGTGAGTTCAGTACAATGGAATGAACTAGTATTAGATATTAGATTATCGGCTATTTTATTGGCATTGGCATCTTTAGGCATTGCTTTATTTCAACGAAAATTAGCATTGTCTAGGTGGAGTCGATGGAAATATACAAAAAAGTATGCAGAACAACGATTGATTGTATACAAATATTTATTTGCTATATTATCCATAATTTTATTTCTTATATTATAAGGAATGTTGCTATTTAGACATAAAGTAGGTTTATATATTGAGGAGAAAATAGAAATATGAATGACGATTTTATTACAATGACAATAGGAAAACAAAAGAATATTGCTTTGATTGCTCATGATGGCAAAAAAGCAGAAATGATTGAGTGGTGTGAAGCAAATAAAGAAATTTTAAAAGGGCATTTTCTTTGTGGTACTGGTACAACGGCTCGTATGATTACGGAGAAAACAGGGCTTCCTGTTCGTGGTTATAATTCTGGTCCACTTGGTGGCGACCAACAAATCGGTGCAAAAATTGTAGAAGGTGTTGTTGATTTTGTTGTATTTTTCTCTGACCCATTTTCAGCACAACCACATGACCCAGATGTGAAAGCATTGTTGCGTATTGCACAAGTATATGATATTCCAATGGCAAATAATAAGGCAACAGCAGATTTCTTATTGCATTCTTCTTTGATGCAGGAAGAATATGAACATAAAATTATCAACTTTAATAAAAAAATTAAAGAAAGAGCAGCAACATTATAAAAGAGAGAGAACGTAATGAAAGTTTTATTAGTGGCAGTAAATGCAAAATATATTCATTCTAATTTGGCAATTTATTGTTTGAAATCGTATGTGATGTCCAAAGGGTATGAAGTGGAATTAGTAGAGTATACGATAAACCAACCAATCGGAGATATTTTACGAGATTTGTATAAGAAAAATGCAGATGTTGTAGGGTTTTCGTGCTACATTTGGAATATAGAGTATATTAAAGTATTATTAAAAGATTACAAAAAAATATGTCCGAAAACAGAACTTTGGCTAGGTGGTCCAGAGGTATCATATCGAGCAAAAGAGCTCCTTTTGGAATTTCCAGAAGTACGTGGAATTATGGTGGGAGAAGGGGAAGAAACCTTCTTTCACTTAATTTCTTTTTATCATAAATATTTAGATACTTGTATGTCAGATGAGATACAAAAAGAAAAAATAAATAATGTAGATATTTCGAAACTGAGTGAAATTCCAAGTATTGTATTTCAAAACGAAGATAAAACAATCATAGAAACAGTGATGGGACAACCTTTAGATTTTTCTAGTTTACCTTTTCCTTATGGAACGGGAAGTATTAGTGTAGAAGATACGCTTGATTTTACACCATTTGAACATAGAATTGTGTATTATGAATCAAGTCGAGGTTGTCCATTTTCTTGTGCGTATTGTTTGTCCTCGATAGATAAACGAGTACGATTTCGAGATATCGAACTTGTAAAAAAAGAATGGAAATTCTTTTTAGACAAAAAAATTCCACAAATTAAATTAATTGATAGAACATTTAATGTAAATCCAAACCGAACATTGGAGTTATTGCATTTTATAAAAGAGCATGACAATGGAATGACTAATTTTCATTTTGAAGTGGCAGCAGAATTATTGACAACAGAGCAAATAGAAGTACTTGCTTCGCTTCGTGCAGGATTAGTACAATTAGAAATTGGAATACAGTCTACAAATGTAGAAACATTGGAAGCTGTGCATAGAAAAACCGAACTTTCCGTATTAAAAGAAAAAATTGCATTACTCAGGGAAAATGAAAATGTGCATATTCATTTAGACTTAATTGCAGGATTACCTTATGAAGATATGACTTCGTTTATTCAATCATTTAATGATGTATATGAAATGAAACCACATCAGTTACAACTTGGATTTTTGAAAGTATTGTCAGGTTCTCCAATGGAGCAAATGACAAAGGAGCACAACATAGTGTATCAAAATACTTCTCCTTATGAGGTACTTACTACAAAATGGCTTTCTTTTGAAGAAATGATTCTTTTAAAAAATGTAGAAGAAATGGTAGAGGTCTATTATAATAGTGGACAATTTTTATATAGTATTCAGTATTTACTATATTCGTTTGAAACACCATTTACATTTTATGAAGCATTAGCTAATTTTTATGAAACAAACTTCTATTTTGGAGAAAAATTAGCAAGAAAAAAACGATATGAAATTTTATTAGAATTTGCAAAACAGTTTTTAGAAGAAACAGAAATTTTGGAAGAATTATTGTTATATGATTATTGTTTACGAGAAAAATTAAAAGGTTCACTTTCCTTTGCAATACGAAATCGAATAGAAAAACAAAAATTAAAAGAAAGTTATATCGCATTTGGAATAAAAAAAGAGGAAGAAGGAATGCACGATATTGAGCAGTTTTCGTTTGACCCGATAATGACAGCTTTCTGGGGAAAACAAACAGGAGCACCATGTAAAGTGTTGTTTTCGTATGAAGAACGAGAGCCAATGTACGGACAAGCAAAGACGAATGTATGTTCAGAAAATTGGGCAGTATTTTCTAGAAGATAG
>CALASV010000058.1 GCA_937888895.1 uncultured Clostridia bacterium
CATATCCCATTGTTTGTAATATATGTACATTATTCATTTCAAATTGTGGTACAAATCCACTGACATGTGTAACGACTAATGCTTTTTTCATCTTTTCGCCCAACTGTTTTATATATTATAACTCATCTAATTTTTGATTTTTTTATATAAGCCGTTTCTACTAATCGGCTTTCTTTATCCTTTATCTAATACTATATATGACATTTTTTCGTCAATCCTTATTATAAACATATTTGAGTCATTCTGTCAATAGCAACAAATGACAAGTTTTTCTCATTTTCGTTACTTTTAAGTTGAAAATTGTTAAAAGGGCAAGCAGAATAAAATATCTGCTTGCCATCTAAAACAATTAATTATTTTAGTTTTTTATATTTTATGCATAGAGCGTTTCGCTACACATCCTGCTTTATCAATAAAGCGAATATCTGTTCCGAAGCGAATTTCAATTCGTTTTACATCAGAGTTATCAAATACTACACCTTTACCAAAAATTTCATGATATACAAGGTCACCAGGACGTAAACTTTCAATTTCATCTCTTAAAAATTCTTTTTCTTTTAAGGTTTCTGAAAGTTTTTTCAATTCCATTTCTTCTGCCTGATACTGTGTTGGGTCAAAATTTTTAGATTTTTCTACAATCTTTTCTTGTGCTATACGAGCTTGCTCCTGTCTTGCCAACATCTCTACATCATCTGTATAATTAGCTTTCTTTGAACGACTTACCCTTTCTTCTTCCTCGTCTTCATCTTCTACTTTCTGACGCATTACATTTACTCTTTGTGCATTTTTCATTGCTTCTTGCTTTTTCAGTTGCATATTTTTTAAACTATCTATTTTTTCTGTTGTTTTGGTAGCAGAAACTTCTCTTCTTTTCAACATAAAAATAATAAAAAGTACAGCGAATAACAATAAAATTAAGAAGATTAACAATAATCCTTCCCAAAATTTAGAACCGCCTTCCCCTTTTGGTGTTTCTGTTGGTTCTGGTGTTATTGTTATTTCTGGAGTAGGTGTTGCAATTGGTGTTGGTGTCGCTGTTGGTGTTGGTGTTGCCTCTGGTGTTGGTGTTGCAATTGGCATTGCTCGTTCTTCGGAACGTTCTATATATTTTCCACTTACATAACCATGATATTCTATATCATTTTTTACCCAACGAACTTCATACCAAACACTTCCATTACTTGCATTTCCAGAAGACATAATAGCTACTCTATCGCCTCTCAGTAATATAACATTCGAACCATTCACTTGTACTTTATCATAACTTGCACCAAACCCAGTACGAACATTTAAGCTATCCGTACCTGTTACTGTTCCTACATAAGCCTCTACTGCTGATGTTTCCTCTGTATATTCATAAGTAGGCTCTGTAGCCGCATATACGAATACTTCTGGCATTCCTAAACAAGCCAGAAAAAGATATAACCCCATTCCAACTACAGTGAGCCACTGTATCATCTTTGTTTTCCCCATCGAACATTCTCCTTGTATTTTAAAATTTTCTTTTTAAAGTTTATGCCTGTTTTCCAAGCAAATACGTAATAAATTGCTGTGCCGTTCTTCCTGATAAACCTCCATGAGAAAGTTCCCAAGCATTCGCTTTTTGTAATAATTCTTCCTCAGATAAATCAATTTGTGGATATTTCTTTGCTAATCCCTTTACAATTTCAAAAAACTGTTTCTGATTTGGAGACATAAAACTAATCGTAATACCAAAACGAGCAACCAAAGATAATTTTTCTTGCATCGTATCGGAACGATGTAATTCATCTTTGGATATATCAGAACGGTCTGACCATGTTTCACGAATTAAATGTCTTCGATTCGATGTCGCATAAATCAATATATTTTCTGGCTTAATTTCTAATCCGCCTTCGATAACTGCTTTCAAATATTTATATTCAATTTCAAATTCTTCAAAAGATAAATCGTCCATATAAATAATGAATTTGTAATTACGATTTTTAATTTTAGAAATTAAACCTGCTAATTCTGAAAATTGATGTTTATAAATTTCTATCATACGAAGACCATCTTTATAATACTCATTTAAAATAGCCTTAACACTTGTAGACTTACCAGTTCCAGCATCACCAAATAACAATACATTATTTGCTTTTCTTCCTTCTACAAAAGCTTTTGTATTTTCTACTAATTTACGCTTTTGTTCTTCATAACCAATCAAATCACTTAATACAACTTCTTCTGTATTTGTAATTGGTACTAATTCTTGCTTTCCATTTTGCTCCGCTAAACGAAATGCCTTATTCATCCCAATCAAACCAACACCATGTTCTTTATAAAAAGTTGTCACTACCTCAAATACTTCTTCTTCATCTAATGCATAAGCAATTTGGTCACTCAATGTACGAACACTATCACTTACACTTTTATTATAATATTTTTCTGCCTTTTTTACAGAACGATAATTTGTAATCACAGAAAAACAATGCAAATCTAATTCATGCTCTAATGTAAAAAAGTCATAATGGAATAATTGATGAAAAATAGCAAAATCGGACTTTGCAAAATAATTTACACTTCCATCGATTGCTCCTCTTTGTTCACAAACAAGACCAAATGGAGTTTCTGTCATTGCAATTAAGTATGCTAAATAATTCTGCCATAAATTTCCATTAAAACCATACTTTGTAGCAACTTCTAACAAACGATTGATTTGTTCATAAATTCTACTAATCGTTTCTTCTTTTTCTATTGTTTCATTGTGCCAATCTCTAATAATCTCTGCTAATTGAAATAAAATACTATTTTTATCAATATTTCGATAAATCACTAATCTTGATAAACAATTATACATAAATTCCTCTTTCTCTACTTTTCATTATCTCTTGTCCTATAACTACACAAACTGTCATAACAGTGTGTAGTTATAAACAATAAAACAACTTTACTCATTACATACGCTCTGGTGCTTCAAATCCAAGAAGTTCAATACAAGTTTCTAATAACTGTAATACTAATGTAATTAATGCTATCCATTCTCCTTGCTTCTTCTTATCTTCTTCACTCATAATTTTATTGCCATGATAGAAACTGTTAAATGTATTTGCTAATTCATAAATATATTGACACAATTTATGAGGTGCTAATTCTCCATATACACTAGCGATTACATCATTAAACTTTGCCACAGTCAACATTAAATCAATTTCTGCCTGTCCATATTCTCTTGTTTCTTCAGCTCCAGCAAAAGGATGTGCGATTACATCTGCTTGTACTTCACCACATACTTCCTTATATTTTGCCAAAATAGATTTAATACGCACCATAGTATATAAAATATAAGGTCCTGTATTTCCTTCAAAAGAAGTAAAACGGTCAATATCAAAAATATAATCTTTTGACGCTTGATTGGAAAGGTCTGCATATTTTAACGCTGCAATTCCAACTACTTTTGCAATCTGTTTTGCCTCGTCTTCCTCCATTTCACGATTCGACATTACTTTTTTATATACTTCTTCATTTACACCAGCAATTAAATTTTCCAGACGCATTACACCACCATCTCTTGTCTTAAATGCTCTGCCGTCTTTTCCATTGACTGTACCGAAACCTAAAAAGATTAAATCTTTTTCACTTGGAAGCAACTCACATTTCTTAGCAGCACGAAAT
This sequence comes from uncultured Clostridia bacterium, assembly GCA_937888895.1. Lineage (GTDB taxonomy): Bacteria > Bacillota > Clostridia > Lachnospirales > Lachnospiraceae > SIG299. The sequence continues at coordinate 3,634 of CALASV010000058.1, forward strand.
ACTTGTACAAAATGTAATTCTTGTCTCTTATCTACAACATAAATATAACGGTCTGGATTAAAATCCTTTTCTCTTTGCACAATGGTTGCTAAATCTGTTGTTTCATACAACGCAGCACCATCGGACTTTCTTACAATACAAGGAGGTAATTCCTTTTTGTCGGTTTCCTCTGCAATATCTACAACTAAAGCACCCATGCTTTCTTTTGCATAACCCTTTTGAATCATATCTTCTACCATTGCAGGAATATATGGCTGTGCATCACTTTCTCCAAACCATAAATCAAAAGAAACATCTAAATTTGCATAATTTTTCTTTAAATCTTCTACAGATACACGCAAAATATGTTTCCATAATGCAATATATGGTGCATATCCTTCTTGTAACTTCGCTGTTGCTGTCTGTGCACGTTCTTTAAATACTTCATCTTTCTTTGACTTTGCACTTGCACTTGGATAAATTTCTTCTAATTCACCAATCGTAAAAGGAGCTTCTTCTGGATATTCGCCTGTAAAACTTTCATCAAAATAAACTAAGTTTGGCTGACGTTCTTTCAATTCTTCAATGATAAGACCCATTTGTAAGCCCCAATCACCAAGATGAATATCGCCAATTACTTCATTTCCTGCAAAACGACAAATTCGCTTAATACTTTCTCCAATAACAGCAGAACGCAAATGTCCAATATGAAGTGGCTTTGCCACATTTGGACCACCATAATCTACAATTACTTTTTGTCCTTTGCCTTGTTCTTCATATCCAAACTTTTCTGCATTCTTCATATCCTCTAAATATAATGTTAAATAATAAGGACATACTTTTAAATTGATAAAACCGGGAGCAATTGCTGTTACTTCAGAAAATAACTTTCTATTTACTTTTTCTACTACACTATTTGCAATCATAATAGGAGCTTTTTTATATTGTTTTGCTGCTGCCATTGCACCATTGCACTGATACTGGCATAAATCTGGTCGATTCGAAATAGTTACCTGACCATATTTCTCCTCATAACCACAAGCAACAAATGCTTGCTTTAATTCTTCACTAATAATGTCAATTAATGTTCTCATAGTACTCTCCATTTTCTTATTTCTATTTCATACTTATCAAAAACTACAGGTCAAATTCACTGATAATTTCTTATTTTTCAGTTCTGCACATTTTTACACCTTATAATTTATCACACAACTGTACAAAAAACAATAGAGAGTTTGCATACAAAACAAACTCTCTACTTATTAAAAAAAATGTAACAAAATCCATTCCATTTTTGATATAAATTGTTAACAATTTATATTCATTATAGAAATATCTATTCTCTTTATTCAGGAATCATATAAGAATATGAATTATTACCTGACACGCCATCTTTTCCCTGCGCTCCACTTATATTAGTAGCTGCAGTTTCGGCAGTCGAACCATTAGCGTAAGTTGTTATTGTCTTTTGCCACATGTATTTGCCTTCAACCCATTCTGGTGCGGTTGTTGACCACCCATCGGTAGGTGCTGTAGTAGGACTATCACTTAAAGCATATA
>CALASV010000059.1 GCA_937888895.1 uncultured Clostridia bacterium
GCTGGATAGAGCACTTGGCTACGGACCAAGGTGTCGGGAGTTCGAATCTTCTCACGTACGTTATGGAACCTCAAAAGTCTGAGAACTTTTGAGGTTTTTTATTTATCTAAGATAAAATATAATAAAAGATAGGAAGGATAATCTTTATGGAACATTCAAGTGAAAAAAGACTTGGTACGGAACCACTTGGACCATTGATTTTTAAACTAGCAATCCCTGGAATTGCTGCACAGTTAATTAATGTGCTTTATAATATGGTAGACCGTATGTATATTGGACATATTGAAGATGTAGGGGCAACGGCATTAACAGGACTTGGAGTTTGTTTGCCAATTATTGTTTTAATTTCAGCCTTTAGTGCATTTGCTGGAATGGGAGGTGCACCACTTGCAGCGATTGAATTAGGAAAAGGAGATAAACAACGAGCAGAAAAAATTTTAGGGAATGCAGTAACTATGTTACTTGGTTTTACTATTATTTTAACTATCTTTTTTAGTATTTTTAAGGAACCTATTTTGTATGCTTTTGGTGCAAGTGATGAAACAATAGTATATGCATTAGATTATATTAATATTTATTTGATTGGTACAATTGCAGTACAGCTTTCTTTAGGTTTAAATACATATATTAGTTGTCAAGGAAATGCCAAAATAGCGATGTTATCTGTACTGATTGGTGCAGTATTAAATATTATTTTAGACCCAATTTTTATTTTTAGTATGGATATGGGAGTGAAAGGTGCAGCACTTGCAACGATTATTTCTCAAGCTTGTAGTGCCATTTGGGTAGTTGGATTTTTAGTTTCTAAAAAATCCGTCATTCGTATTAAAAAAGAAAATTTAAAATTAGAAGGAAAAACAATTGGAAAAATATTAGCATTAGGTAGTGCACCATTTGTAATACAGTCAACAGAAGCCTTTGTGACAATTGTTTTAAATAATGGATTACAAAAATATGGTGGAGACTTATATGTAGGTTCTTTGACTATTTTACAAAGTGTAATGCAATTAATTGTGGTTCCTATCAATGGGATGACACAAGGAGTACAACCAATTATTAGTTATAATTATGGTGCTAAAAATTTTGATAGAGTAAAAAAGTCATTTAAAATTTTAGTAACAGTTGATTTATGTGTAACTGTAACAGCATGTCTGTTAACTCAGTTTATTCCAGGAGTATTTGCTTCTATTTTTACACCAGAAGCAGAATTAATTACATTGGTAGAAAAAGTAATGCCAATTTTTTTTGCTGGAATTTGGATTTTTGGTATTCAAATGGCATGTCAAAGTACATTTATGGGTATGGGACAAGCAAAGGTTTCTTTATTCCTAGCATTACTTCGAAAAGTGTTTTTATTGATTCCATTGTCGCTCATTTTACCAAACTTTTTTGAAGAAAAAGTGTATGGTGTTTATTATGCAGAACCGATTGCGGATGTTTTAGCAGCAATTACAACAGGGTGTGTATTTTTAGTTATGGTGAAGAAATTGTTACAAACAGAAGAAAATTAAATTTTGTTTTATATAAAAAAAGTAATGTTGGTAAATATTTTGTTTTATTTACCAACATTATTTTTGTTAGGTGGAATACAAGTTCCAACTAACAAATCGCAATAGTGGTTATTTAGTTATGAGTAAGTAGCGAAGTGGATTGTGAATATCCGATTGACTAAAAACAATAACTAGACTTTTATTTATGCTGAATAAACTTAATTAAAAGAAGTAGGTTTTACTTCGGTCTTTGGAAATGTAGCATTATTAGGAGAAGGTTCAGACATACTAAAATACATTTTTGCAGCTTTTGTTGTTCCAAAGTCTCGATTAGAACCAGTATCTTGTACTTTATTGAAAGCTTCACGAAACATAGCATTATGTGCTTCTTCACGATTTAATAGAAAGTCAATAGTATCTTTTACTTTTTTATCATCAATTTGGCGATATAAATATTCATATACAACTTTTGCTCTTTGTTCAGATGCAATATTAGAAAGTAAGTCAGCACATAAATCTCCAGTAACAGTAACATAATCGGCTGTCCAAGAATAACCAGAAGCATTGATTAGACCAGGATTTAGACCAAGTAATACATGAGACTGAATTTCTCCTGCTGGAACTGACATCGCATTTACATCATGCCCATTTAAAAGATGAATGGTTTGAGCAATCATTTCCATATGTCCAAGTTCTTCTGCTGCAATATCTAAAAATAAATCTTTAATTTCAGCATCTTTAATACGAAAACTTTGGGACATATACTGCATAGCAGCTTTTAATTCTCCATTTGCACCACCTAATTGTTCCTGTAAAAGAACAGCGTATTTTGGATTTGGTTTTTCAATAGCAACGGGATGGAATAATTGTTTTTCGTGTTTAAACATAACATACCTCACTTTTTTATAAAATGAAAATTGTTATTATTGTTATCATGGAAGTGAAATTTTATACTATTTAATCAAATTAAAAATGAAAAACAGCCCTTTATCATTAGATAAAGAGCTGTTTTTTTTGTAAAGATTATGCGTTGAGTGCGTCAACAGCAAGTTGAATACAACCCATAACACCTTGATTGTCATTTAATGATGGTGGAACAATATAAGACTCAATGTTATCAATTTCTTTTGTGAGTACATAACCATTTAATAATTCAACAGTTTTCTGACGAACAAGAGGGAATAACTGTTCTTGATGCATTACACCACCGCCAAGAACAATACGCTGTGGAGAGAGAATTAAAATATAGTTTACTAATGCTTTTGCAATATATTCTGCTTCTAATTCCCATACTTCTGGAACATCTTTCAAGTCAAAAGCTTTCTTACCATAACGACCTTCGATAGCTGGACCTGCTGCTAATCCTTCCATACAGTTGCTGTGGAATGGGCATTTACCTTTATATGTATCCTTTGGATTTTTTTCTAAAAGGATATGTCCACCTTCTGGATGTAACATTCCATGAAGAAGCTGACGATTTACCATAGTACCAACACCAACACCAGTACCGATTGTAATATAGATACCAGTATCAACATCTTGCATACAACCAAAAGTAGCTTCGCCAAGACAAGCAGCATTTACATCAGTATCAAAACCAACTGGAATGTTTAATGCTCTTTCAAATTCGCCTCTAATATCATAGTCTTTCCATGCAAGTTTTGGAGTAGCCATAATGTGACCATAAGTTTCAGATTTTGGATTTAAATCTGCTGGACCAAATGTACCAATACCAATGGCAGCTAATTCATATTTCTTAAAGAACTCAATTAACTTTGGCATAGTTATTTCTGGTGTTTCTGTAGGAATAGAAATACGGTCCATAATCTTTCCAGTTTCATCACCAACAGCACAAACCATTTTTGTACCACCTGCTTCAAGTGCACCTAATAACATAAGAATCCTCCTTATTTTTTAAAGTCCTTTATTATGTAGAATAAAGGATACTTTAAATATTTTTTGCTATTTATATAATATGTGATTTTGAGTATGAAATCAAGTTGAAAGTGAAACTATTTCGCTTTTTTTTGAATATAAAATAGAAAAGTGGTATTATTTTTATACGCATTAGATTAACAATGGGAAATAATAGATGAATTTTTAGAAATTTTGTCGAAAAAATAAAAAATAACTGAAAAAATAAAAATATACTTGTAAAATGTAAAGACAAATGTTATAATATACACGAGTAATCAAAGAAAGCCAGATTACTTAGTGAAAGAAGAAAAGTTTTTTTGTGGAAGCGACATTAAAATTTAACCGAATAGTTATGTAGCTATTTCGTTATAAGTAAGTATTGGAATCGATTACAAATATTCGATGGACAATCTTAGATTCTTTCATTTTCGCTTCGGAATGGAGGTAACTATGCGTTATATTATGTACGGAAAAAATATTGAAGTTACAGAAGGCTTAAAAGCAGCAGTAGAGGATAAGTTAAGTAAATTGTCCCGTTATTTTACCGATGATACAGAGGTTCATGTTACTTTTAGTATCGAAGGAGATGCACAGAAAATAGAAGTAACAATTCCAATGAGAAACACAATTATTCGAGCAGAAGAAGAAAATACAGATATGTATACTTCGATTGATATGGTACAGGAAATGTTAGAGCGTCAGCTTAGAAAATATAAAAATAAATTAGTAGACCAGAAACAAAATGCAGTAGGCTTATCGAAAGCATTTTTAGATGAAACTATAGAAGATGAGGATGAAATTAAAATTATTCGTACCAAACGTTTTGCAGTAAAACCAATGGATGTAGAGGAAGCTTGTATCCAGATGGAATTATTAGGACATAATTTCTTTGTATTCCGTAATGCAGAAACAGATGAAGTAAATGTAGTATATAAGAGAAAAGGAAATACATACGGATTGATTGAACCAGAGTACTAAACTAAATTTAGCCCATTAGTAAAATAGAAGTTATTTTACTAATGGGTATTATTTTTTTAAAATTTCTGGCTTGTTCATAAAAAATTAAGTTGCTAAGTGTAAACTAAAATGTTACAATGGATTATAAGTATGAGTAATTTTAGATTTATATATATTGAAAGGGAATTTATAATGAGCATAGCGACAAAACTTTTTGGTACACATAGTGACAGAGAATTAAAACGTATTATGCCAATTGCAGACAAAGTAATGGCTTTGGAAGAAACAATGGCAGCATTAACAGATGATGAACTTCGTGGGAAAACAGAGGAGTTTAAAAATCGTTTACAAAATGGTGAAACATTAGACGATTTGTTAGTAGAAGCTTATGCAGTAGTGCGTGAAGCTGCATATCGTACTATTGGATTAAAACATTATAAAGTGCAAGTGATTGGTGGTATTATTTTACATCAAGGTCGTTTGACTGAAATGAGAACTGGTGAAGGTAAAACATTAGTAGCAACACTTCCTTCTTACTTAAATGCATTAACAGGAGAAGGTGTTCATGTAGTTACAGTAAATGATTACTTGGCAAAGCGAGACTCTGATTGGATGGGGCAGATTCATCGTTTCTTAGGATTAACCGTTGGGTGTATCTTGAATGATATGGATAATGATGCAAGACGAGCTGCGTATGCTTGTGATATTACTTATGCGACAAATAATGAACTTGGTTTCGATTATTTGCGTGATAACATGGTAATTTACAAGGAACAGCTTGTTATGAGAGGGCTTCCTTATGCAATCATTGACGAAGTAGACTCTATTTTAATTGATGAAGCTCGTACTCCATTGATTATTTCTGGTCAGGGTGGAAAGTCTACAAAGTTATATGAGGCTTGTGATATTTTAGCAAGACAATTACAGCGTGGTACAGAGAAAGAATTATCTAAAATTGATTTGATTATGAAAGAAGACTCGGAAGAAAGTGGCGACTTTATTGTCAATGAAAAGGATAAAGTAGTAAATCTTACGGAAGCTGGTGTAGAAAAGGTAGAGAGATTCTTTAGAATTGAAAATTTAGCAGATGCAGAAAATTTAGAAATTCAGCATAATATTATTTTAGCACTTCGTGCACATCATTTAATGTTTAAAGACCAAGATTATGTAGTAAAAGATGATGAAATTTTAATTGTAGATGACTTTACAGGTCGTATTATGCCGGGACGTCGTTATTCTGATGGTTTACATCAGGCAATTGAAGCAAAAGAAGGTGTTGAGGTTCAACAAGAAACTAGAACACTCGCTACGATTACTTTCCAAAATTTCTTTAATAAATATGGTAAAAAGTGTGGTATGACAGGTACTGCATTAACAGAAGAAAAAGAATTTCGTGAAATTTATGGTATGGATGTTATTGTTGTTCCAACAAATCTTCCAATACAAAGAAAAGATTTAGATGATGCTGTTTATAAAACAAGACGAGAAAAGTTAAATGCGATTGTAAATTCAGTTGCTGAAGCTCACGAAAAGGGACAACCAGTACTTGTTGGTACAATTACAATTGAAGCTTCGGAAGAATTGAGTAATATGCTTCGTAGAAAAGGCATTCCTCATAAAGTATTAAATGCAAAATTTCATGAATTAGAAGCTGAAATTGTAGCAGATGCAGGTCAAAGAGGTGCTGTTACGATTGCTACAAATATGGCAGGTCGTGGTACAGATATTAAGCTTGGTGAAGGTGTACAAGAACTGGGTGGTTTAAAAATTATTGGTACAGAACGTCACGAATCTAGACGTATTGATAATCAGCTTCGTGGTCGTGCAGGTCGTCAAGGAGACCCAGGAGAGTCTAAATTCTATATTTCCTTGGAAGATGATTTGATGAGATTGTTTGGTTCAGAGCGTTTAATGAATATGTTTACTGCTCTTGGTATGCCAGAAGGGGAAGAATTACAACATAAAATGTTGAGTAATGCGATTGAAACAGCTCAGAAAAAGATTGAAAATAATAACTTTGGTATTCGTAAAAATTTATTAGAATATGACCAAGTAAATAATGACCAGCGTGAAATTATTTATGCAGAGCGTCGTAAAGTATTAAATGGCGACAATATGAGAAATTCTATTTTAAAAATGATGAAGGAAATTATAGAAAATTGTGTAAATACAGCAATTGGTGATGAGCAACAGTCAGCAGACTGGAATTTAACAGAATTAAATCAATTATTATTACCAATTATTCCAATGCAACCAGTACAATTAAACGAAGATGAATTAAAAGGTTTGAAAAAGCAAGATTTAATTACTCGTTTACAAGAGGAAGCAGTTAAGTTATATGAGGCAAAAGAGGCAGAATTCCCAGAAATAGAGGCAATTCGTGAATTAGAAAGAGTTTTATTACTTAAAGTGATTGACCGTAAGTGGATGCAACATATTGATGATATGGACCATCTTCGTCAAGGAATTGGTTTACAGGCGTTAGGACAGAAAAATCCATTAACAGAATATAAAAACATGGGATTTGATATGTTTGACGAAATGATAAAAGCAATTGGAGAAGATACAGTAAAAGCGTTAATGCATATTCGTGTAGAACAAAAGGTAGAGCGTGAACAGGTAGCTAAAGTAACAGGAACAAATCGTGATAATTCTATTGCAAAAGCACCAGTAAGACGCCAAGTAAAGAAAGTTCAGCCAAATGACTTATGTCCTTGTGGTTCTGGTAAAAAGTATAAATTCTGTTGTGGTATTATTAAGCCACAAAGTAAGTAAAAGAAATGAAAAAGGGGATGTTATAACATCCCCTTTCCTAAAAAGAAAAATAAGAAAGAGGGTGACGAGGTTGGTTGAGTTAGACCAGTTTAAATATACATTAAATACTTACCGAAAACCTTTACTTGAAGTGGGGGATTCACTTTGACCTCACTAATAAGAGAGAAAAAGTAGAGGAAATTGAAGCAATTATGCAAGCTCCAGATTTTTGGAATGATATGGATAAAGCACAAAGCTATGTGAAGGAACTAAATACATTAAAAAATATATTAGCTGATTTTAAGGAATTGGAAACACAGTTTGAAGATGTAGAAGTTCTTTTGGAAATGGGGTACGAATCCGAAGACCCAGAGATTATTCCAGAAATAAAGGAAGCATTAGATAGTTTTATGGAGCATTTTGAACGTTTGCGTTTATCTACATTATTGTCAGGAGAGTATGATAAAAATAATGCAATTTTAACATTACATGCAGGAGCAGGCGGTACAGAAAGTTGTGATTGGGCTTCGATGTTATGTCGTATGTATCAGCGTTATGCAGAAAAAAATGGTTTTACAACCGAAATGATTGATTTTCTAGATGGCGATGAGGCAGGATTTAAGTCGGTTACATTAGAAATTAAAGGAGAAAATGCGTATGGATATCTGAAGTCAGAAAGAGGTGTTCATCGTTTAGTGCGAATTTCTCCATTTAATGCAGCAGGTAAGCGACAAACTTCGTTTGTTTCTTGTGATGTAATGCCAGAAATTGAAGATAATATTGATATTGAAATTAATGACGATGAATTACGAATTGATACGTATCGTTCGAGTGGTGCAGGTGGACAGCATGTAAATAAGACATCGTCTGCGATTCGTATTACACATTTACCAACGGGTATTGTAGTACAATGTCAAAATGAGCGTTCTCAATTTCAAAATAAAGATAAGGCAATGCAAATGTTAAAAGCAAAGCTTTATTTATTAAAACAAGAGGAAAATGCAGCGAAAGAATCCGATATTCGAGGCGAAGTAAGGGATATTAATTTTGGAAATCAAATTCGTTCTTATGTATTACAACCATATACAATGGTAAAAGACCATAGAACAGATTGTGAAATAGGAAATGCAGGAGCAGTATTAGATGGTAGTTTACAACCATTTATTAATGCATATTTGAAATGGCAAGCAACACAAAAAAAATAAGGAAGGTGATTTTATGCAAGCAACACAACAAATTATTTTTAAGGTGCAAGATGGAGAATATGGGTTTGATGTGTCTACAGTAAACGCAATAGAAACATTAAACAATGTAGTAGGAGTGCCAAATGTAGAATATCATATTTTAGGTATTATCAATCTTCGTGGGGAAGTATTGCCGATTTATAGTTTAAGAAGAAAGTTTGGTTTAGAAGAAATCCCTGTAAATGACCAAACAAAGATTATTGTAACAACAAGTAATGGTGTGACGATTGCATTTAAGGTAGATGAAGTAAAGGAAATTATTGATTGTACGGTAGATAAATTATCACAATTTCCTGTGATTGCTAGAACAAGTGAAACAGATTATGTAGATATGGTAGCAAATCATAATGGTCGTTTGATTTTACTTTTAAATCAAGATAAAATTTTGGCAAAACAGGAAGCAGAGGCAATTTCAGATTTTGTTAGTGAATTGCAGTAGAAGGTAAAATGTAGGAACAAAAATAGTTGAATAAAATACTAGAAAGGGGCTATCGGAAATAGATATGAGCCTTGTTTAACCGAATTAAATAAGTCCCCCACTTCAAGTGCGTAAAGCACTAAGTGGTGG
>CALASV010000060.1 GCA_937888895.1 uncultured Clostridia bacterium
GGTCAGTTAATTGCTCTCGATGTTGGTATGCTTGCACCACTATTTGCTTTTCTTGGCGTTGCAATGATTGTTTTTCTAAAAATGCCAAAAGCACATCACTTTGGTAAAATCATTGCAGGTCTTGGTATCCTTTTTATTGGTATGGATATGATGGGTGCTGCTATGGAACCATTAGAAGAATCCGAAGCATTTATCTCTTTAATGACCACTTTTTCTAATCCTGTACTTGGTATTTTAGCAGGTGCTTTATTTACAGCAGTCATTCAGTCCTCCTCTGCTTCCGTTGGTATTTTACAAACTTTAGCAAAAGGTGGATTAATTCCTTTTTCTAGTGCTGTTTTCGTTTTATTTGGTCAAAACATCGGTACTTGTATTACTGCTGTTCTTGCTTCTATTGGTACAAATCGAAGTGCGAAACGAACAACCATTATTCATTTAATGTTTAATATTATTGGTACGATTGTTTTTACAATCATTTGCTTATTATTCCCATTAGCAAATTTTGTAGAGAACTTAACTCCAAACAATCCAGAATCACAAATTGCAAATATGCATACCTTATTTAATATTGTAACTACTTGTCTTTTACTCCCATTTGGTACATTACTTGCAGATTTGGCTACTAAAATTTTACCAGATACAAAAGAAACTGCAAATGCACAACCAACACTTGCTATGTTAAGTGAAGAATTTGGTAGAAATCGTACTTCTCTTGGTACAGGTGCAATTCACATGGATTTACTTCATCAAGAAATTGCACGTATGCTTACTCTTGCAGGAGAAAACTTAGAACGCTCTTACCAAGTAGTATTGGATGGCGATGCTTCTGGATTTAAAAAGATAGAAGAAACAGAAGAAATAATTGATACATTAAATAAAGAAATTTCTCAATATATTTCTAAAATTTTAGTACATAACAATAGTGACGAAAATGTAGCTGATATTGAAGAATACTTTTTAATTACAGGTAATGCAGAGCGTATTGGTGACCATGCTATTAACATTGGTGGATATTCTAATGTAATTAAGCGTAAATCTATTACTTTTTCAGAAGGTGCTAAAAAAGAACTGAAAGAAATGCAACAGATTACAAAAAAAGCAATTCAACGAGTTCTTAATAAAGATACGGACACAACAACATGGTTATCTGAAATTGCTACATTAGAACAAAAAATTGATGATATGACAAGTTCCTATCGTGAAAAGCATTTAAACCGTATGCGAGAAGGTAAATGCTCCGAAGAAGCTTGCGTTCTTTATTCCGAACTCTTAACTGATTTTGAACGTATTGGAGACCATGTATTAAATGTAGCACAATCCTTCGCAAAAATTCATACAGCTAATTAAAAATTTTATAACTATATAGGTGTCCTAAAAGATACTAAGTAACCTAAATTTTTATCCAGCGAATATTCGTAATCAGCTTCGCTACTCAGTTATAACGGAATAGCTATGATAATAATTCCGTTAAATAAAAAGCGAAATAATACATAATTATGTGTTATACTATATGTATTCCGTATGTAGTAAAACAAAGGCTATCTATTTTGTTTCACTACAAAGAAATCGAGGTATTTTTATGGACTATAAAAGAAAATTAAAAGAAGGACTTTTTACTTTTGCTACATTATGTTTTATGTATATTTTAAATATCCTCACACAAGATATTTTTTATACAAAAACATTAATTCCTACTTTATTTGTACTTGGTGTTTTTTTAATTTCTTTGAAAACACAAGGATATTTTTGGGGAGTTACTGGCTCTTTACTTAGTGTTTTAGCTGTAAATTATGCGTTTACTTATCCTTATTATGCGATTGATTTAATTTCTCCAGAATGTGTAGCTTCTGCTATTATAATGCTTGTTGTTTCCATTATGACAAGCACCTTAACTATTAAAATCAAATTACAAGAAAAGATAAAAACAGAAACCGAAAAAGAACGAATGCGTGCTAATTTACTTCGTGCAATTTCTCATGATTTACGAACCCCTTTAACTACTATTTATGGTTCTTGTTCTGCTATTTTAGAAAACTATGATACACTAACAACACAACAAAAACAAACCTTACTTAGTGAAATGCAACAAGATTCTATGTGGTTAATTCGTATGGTAGAAAACTTACTTTCTATTACGCGTATTGATGGAAAAAAAGTACAACTTTCTAAAGTTCCTACAGTATTAGAAGAACTCATTGATACTGTGTTAATTAAATTTCACAAACATTATCCAGAACAACAAATAGACATCGAAATTCCTGATGATTTCATTAGCATTCCTATGGATGCTATGTTAATCGAACAAGTATTGATTAATCTATTAGAAAACGCTGTTGTTCATGCAAAAGATATGACAAAGCTTTCTCTTACTGTTACAATAGAAAATAATCAAGCTCTATTTCATGTTTATGATAATGGATGTGGTATTGCACCTGACAAACTTGATAAATTATTTACAGGATATTTCGATACCGACCAAACCCTTGTAGATGGAAAACGTAATAATATGGGAATTGGACTTTCTGTTTGTTCTGCCATTATCAAAGCACATGGTAGTGATATTTTTGTAAAAAACAACAAAGATGGAGGAGCTTCGTTTTACTTTTCATTAAATCTATAATAATCGTCAAATTAGTTACTAGATATTTAAAAATTAACAGCAAAAGGGGAAAAATTATGAGTAATCGTTTTAAAATTCTTGTGATTGAAGATGAAGCTAATATTAGAAGCTTTGCAAAAACTATTTTAGAAGCAAATGACTATCAAGTAATTACAGCAGATACTTGTCAAACTGGAATTATGATGTTTTCTTCTCATCGACCAGACTTAGTTCTACTTGATTTAGGTCTTCCAGATAAAGATGGTTTAGAATTTATTCATACCATTCGTACACAGCAAGACGGTACACCAATTCTAGTACTATCAGCTCGTACCAATGAAACGGATAAAGTCGAGGCTCTTGACTTAGGAGCAAATGATTATATTACAAAACCTTTTGGTACAGCAGAACTTATGGCAAGAGTACGTGCAGCTTTGCGTAATAGTACAAGAGGTACAAATGCTAATATTTCCTTTAGTGGAATATTTCGTTTATATGATTTAATGATAGATTATGATAGACGTATGGTATTTATTTCTGGAGAAGAAATCAAACTTACCCAAACAGAATATAATATTTTAACATTACTAACAAAGCATACAGGAAAAGTTATGACGTATGCTACTATTATTCGTGAAATTTGGGGACCTTTAGATGATGGAGGAGTCAAGAAATTACAAGTAAATATGGCAAATCTTCGCAAAAAGTTAGGTATTAAACCCGGAGATAATCGTTATATTATTAACGAACTTGGTGTTGGTTATCGTATTAGCGAAGAATCTATATAAAACAGCTTATCTAACATAATCTTTTGAAACACTCTACATTTGTAAGGAACTAATAAAACAACTTTTATAGACAAATTATTAAAAAATTTTATAATGGAGGCTTTTCTATGGAAGCATTATATGAAAATCTATTTATGTTAACATGGCAACAAGTTGTCATGTGGGCGATTGGTGGCTTGCTTATTTATTTAGCAGTCAAGAAAGACATGGAACCAACGCTTTTATTACCAATGGGATTTGGTGCTATTTTAGTTAATTTACCATTTTCCGGTGCTGTAACACAAGTACATAATGGCGTTGTCGAAGAAGGTGTGATTGACCTTTTATTTAATTCTGGTATTGCAAATGAATTATTCCCATTATTATTATTTATTGGTATCGGAGCAATGATTGATTTTGGTCCATTGTTATCTAATCCAAAATTGATGTTCTTCGGTGCAGCAGCACAATTTGGTATTTTCTTTACTTTAAGTATGGCTGCTTTATTTGGATTTGAAATTAAAGATGCTGCTTCTATCGCTATTATTGGTGCTGCTGACGGTCCTACTTCTATTTTCGTAGCGAACTATTTTCAATCCAATTACATAGGAGCAATTGTCGTAGCAGCCTATTCTTATATGGCATTAGTTCCAATAGTACAGCCACCAATTATTCGTTTATGTACGACAAAAAAAGAACGTTTAATTCGTATGGAATACAAACCTGCTACCGTTTCTAAAACAACAAAAATTTTATTCCCTATTATTGTTACAATAATTACAGGTTTAGTAGCACCTCGTGCTGTTTCCTTAATCGGTTTCTTAATGTTTGGTAACTTAATTAGAGAATGTGGCGTACTTGATTCCCTTTCTGGTACTGCTCAAAATGTACTGGCTAATTTAATTACATTATTACTTGGTATTACTGTAGCATCTAAAATGCAAGCAGATGCATTCTTAAATCCAGAAACATTACTTATTCTTTTACTTGGTTTAATTGCCTTTGTTTTTGATACTGTTGGTGGTGTGTTCTTTGCAAAATTTATGAACTTATTCTCCAAAAAGAAAATCAATCCAATGATTGGTGCAGCAGGTATTTCTGCCTTCCCAATGTCAGCTCGTGTTATTCATAAGATGGGACTTGCAGAAGATAATCAAAATTTCTTGTTAATGCACTCTATTGGAGCTAACGTATCAGGACAGATTGCATCTGTTATTGCAGGTGGTTTAATTTTGAATTTCTTAGGATAGAAGTGGAGGAACAAATATGAACGTAGATTTATTTTTACAGACACTCCCAATTATGGGAAAAGGATTATTTGGAATTTTTGTTGTAACAGGTGTGATTGTGCTTTGTATCAATGGATTAAATAAAATTACTACACCAAAGACAGAACCGCCAAAAGAAACAGAATAAATAAAAAAAGGAAAGCAGATATCAACGATCTGTTTTCCTTTTTTCTATTTTATAATACGTCCATATTGCTTAGACCGTTTCCAAGTACAATACTTTCGCAATTTTCTTTTTTCCTGTAATAATATAACAACCAGTATTATCCAAAGAAATAATATAACTTTCACAATCGTCTGGTATTTGAATTTTTCCATCCTTTGGTTGTTGTCTTGTAATATAATACCCTTCTGCTTCATAACAAATACCCTCCTCTAATGACAAAATATATTCTTCTAAAGTCAAACGATTGCAAGAAATAATCGTTGCATGAGGTTGTCCTACATATCGAATATGCCATGGTTCAAATCGAATGCCTGTCATGCGTTTTCCATACGAAGGATAACGAATAATAAATCCATAGTTATAACAATTCGAATTTACAAACTGCCCTGCTTTCGAGCGAAGAAATCCATCTCCTGCATAATGTGCTACATATACATCTAAACAAAGTCCTGTTTCATGTTCACTTGCTCCGGGAATTGTAGCTGTTTTGCTATCTTCCTCATATAATTTTTCTTGTTCTTCTCTATTTCGCACGGAACTAGATACATATAATTTATCTTTGGTTGCTTCTGAAACTGCAACCGACAATTTTGCATACGCATCTATAATACAACGATTCATTAACAAACCAGAGTCTTTATATTGTTTTGTTTCTGCCTTAAAATCTTCAGATAACATATATTCTGTATTTACAAGCATCATACTTTGGTCAAATGTAACACATTTATCTTGTTTTAACTCCTCTAGAGAGTATTCTTTCATTGGAGGGGCTGTCTGTATCATAGAAATATGTTTTGTTCCAAAACCAGTTTTAAACAAATACCACTGGGTTGGATTGACATAAAAGAATACTCCTAGAAGTATAATAAAAGGAAGGGACACTGCCAAAAATTGATATTTACCTTTTTTCTTTGTTTTTTTCTCCATCTAACGACTCTCTTTCTCTGTTACTGTTCCAGTAACCTTTCTTTTTCTTTGAGGTTATCATAATATAGGATTCCCTTTTTACAATAACCTCAAACACTTGGCAAACTCTTCCTATTCTTCTGTTTGTTTTAATTCCTCAACTAATCGTTCCATAACAAACTCAGGCACACTTCCTTCTTTAAAACGGAAGTTATTCGTCCAACCAACAATATCACTATCTTCATACCCATTCACTACTTGAAACTCTGCTTCTACATTTAGATAAGAAGCTCTTGCTGGAAATGGTCCAAATTCAGAAAAATAATTAGAAGGTGCTAATCCTTGCACACATTGTGCGATTTCTTTCGGGTCAGTAATTTCTAATGCTATCTCTTTATAAGGATATACTTCTGGCATTGGATATTTTCCATCATAATATTGATACGAAGAACTACCAATATAATAATCCATCTCATCTGAGAAATCTACAGCATATTCTTCATAATCCTTCCCTAACAAATCACTTAATGTTCCACTATATCGAATCGTCAATTTTTCTATTGTATCTGTTTCAGCAATAGATTCTATCTTATAACCATTTGACTTTATCAAGGCAATCGTTTCCTTCATGGAAGGATAAATTAAAAATGTTTCTGCATTTTCACTAAAAATTTCTCCATCATCATAATAAACTCTATATTCTACTGTCATATCACCAATGGCAGCAGTTTCTTGTAATTCTTGAAATGTAAGTGCTAATAATTCTTTTCGGTAAGTTGCAAATACCTGTTCCATATTTTTCTTTGAAGTAATTGCACTTGTAATTGGAGAAATTGGACTATAACAATTAATTGCTACTAAGTCTAAATTTGTCTGTTCTAAGCTAAATAATGGGTGAATCGCTGTCTTAAATTCTTCTTCTGCATAAATACGCTCTACGAAATCTAAAATTGCATAAATATTATACTTATACTCACGAGTTACTTTACTTCCATCTTTTAATGTATATTGAATGACATATTCACTATAAGAAACATATTCTGTATTTAAGTTACCATAATAATTATTATATCCAAAAAAGTTTCTTGTTCTATGTTCTCTGATTTCTTCCGACAAAAACTGTGCTAATTCATACATTGCATCAAAGTTAGTTACTTGCATTTCTTTTAATGCAAATTCTTCTGCTGAGAGCCAACCACCTTCTTCATCAACATAATTACCACCAAAACGCAAATCAGAAGAAGCAATTGCCATATGAGCAATTTTATCTTTCTCTGGTATATAAGAATCATACCCAAATACATCATAATAGAATAATAATGGTGTAATAATAGCTACTACTATAGTTGCACCCATTTGTGCTTTATGGGAAAGACACTTCTTTACATCGCCTTGATATAAACTTTCAATAATACCATGAGCAATAAAAGCACCAAGAATGGAACCAAGTACTAACCATACAATTGCAAAATTTTCATCTAAATCATACTGTACAGCAAATAATAATAAACCTGCTACAATACCAACTGGAATTGCAATTAAAACACGAATAATTGGCTCTGAAATTTTAAAACTCATGGCAATATCTGCTTTTTCACTTGGGCGTTTCTTGTATAACCAAAGTGCAATTGCACCAAGTACTATAACCATAAGTACAACAGAAAGTAGTTCTAATGAGATAGATACTGTTTCCTCATAAACATTCGCCTCATAAATATTTGATATCATACCTAGATAAAAACTAAATGGAGAAAGCCATCTTGTCTGAAATATAACATCTTCTATGGCCACACTTGTTGTATGCATTGTAACAAAAAAGCTCTCTTGTAGTAATAACGCTAAACCATAAATAGCAGGTGCATACGCATTTAATACAACAATTCCAAAAAATGCAATGACTAATTTTCCTGTCAATACCATAGCAATAATGGTAGATAAGTACAAAATAATATAACCCATTAAATTCCAGAAAAATCCGACTAAAGCATCTGTAAAAATCCGTATAGACATTACCCCAAATACAGTACAAATTAAGTATACATAAAGAATACTAATGAGATAAGGTATTGCATAAATCAAAATACCATTTACAAAACGTACGAAAAATAATTGCTCTCTCTTTACTGGAAGACTATGATAAAAGTCCATTTGCTTTTTCGAATGTAAGTAAGCAAAACCACTCACACCACAAATGACAGCACCAACACAAGTAACAACTGCTAACCATACATTAATTCCTGTAAAATTAGAAATATAATTTGCAATTCGCTCTAACCTTTGTGCTTCTGTTAAAAAATCATTATCCATGTAATTAGATACCCAAGATTGCAACATCATTGTAAATACAATTGGAAATGTTCCAAAAAATACTAAAGAGGCAAGAATAAAGGTCCAAAGTCTACGCCTAAAATCTTCTTTTAATAAATTAAAAAATGAGTTTCTTGATGTCATATCCTGCCACCTCCGTTTCACTAATAAAAATTTCTTCCAAGCTCAATGGTAATACTTCCATAAAAATTGGATTTGCCATCAAGATTCGATTGC
This sequence comes from uncultured Clostridia bacterium, assembly GCA_937888895.1. Lineage (GTDB taxonomy): Bacteria > Bacillota > Clostridia > Lachnospirales > Lachnospiraceae > SIG299. Next base: position 8,272 of record CALASV010000060.1, read on the forward strand.
GAATTTCTTCGCTATTTCCTCTTGCCGTAATTGTATAAAGAGAACCTCTAGTTTCCTTCTTTACGACATTGATTTGTTTTAATACTTCCTCAATTGGGCTACCCGGCTTAAACGCACATTGTACTTTATGAATATTTACTTTCATATCTTCTAAATCTTTGGATAACAATACACCACCACGATGTAATAATCCAACATGGTCACAAATATCTTCTAACTCACGCAAGTTATGGGAAGCAATAATTGGTGTCATTCCTCGCTCTTCGATTTCTTTTGCGAAAATACTTTTTACTGCCTGTCGCATCACAGGGTCTAAACCATCAAATGTTTCATCACAAAATAAGTACTTTGTATTTGCACAAATACCACAAATAACTGATAACTGCTTTTTCATACCTTTCGAAAAGGTAGCCACTTTTCTCTTTTCTGCTAGACCAAACTGTGCTAACAATTTCTTTGCTCTTGCTATATCAAATTTTGTATATACAACCGAATAATATCTCATCAATTCTTGTGGTGTTGTATTTGCAAAGAAATACTGGTCATCCGAAATATAAAAAAATTCTTGCTTTGCCTTTGGATTTTCATACACTGCCATATCATCTAATGTAATCGTTCCTGCATCTGGTAACAATACACCTGATAACATACGAAGAAATGTACTCTTTCCAGCACCATTTGTACCAATCATGCCAAAAACAGAACCTTCTTTAATCGTAACAGATACATCATCTACTGCTAGAATATCAGAAAACGATTTACTGACATTTTTCGCTTCTATCATAGTTTATTTTCCTTTCTTTTTTATTTTATAAATTTTAATAAAAGTTTTTATAAATCTCTCTCTAAAACTATGTTTCTTTCCTAATAAAAATTATTCTTTTTATTTTTCTTTAATTTTTTCCCCTATAAGAAATTACTTCTTACTCCTTATAAAACCCTTTCACTAAATCCGTAAATTCATGTTCAGAAATTTCAGCCTTTTTCGCTTCTTGAATCAATTCGGAAAGCTGTTTTATCAATTCTTCCTTATGTTGTTTTCTAAGATTTGTCACTCCTGCCACAAAATTTCCCCGTCCTTTCACACAATAAATTACACCCTGTCGCTCTAACTCTGCATACGCTCTCTGTACGGTATTTGGATTGATAGACAAATCCATTGCTAATTCCCTAACGCTTGGTAATTGACTATCTGTTTCTAAAATACCTAATAAAATCAGCTCTTTTATTTTCTCTACGACCTGCTCATAAATTGGTCTACGGTCTGCATAATCTAAAGTTATCACACTACCCCCCCCTTTCCAAATTTTGTTTTTTTATTTTCACTGTTTCAACTGTACTAACATTCTTAATACAGTTAGTATGGTAACATAGAAAAAAGTTCCTGTCAATAGGTAACAGGAACTTTTTAACTACATTTATTTATTTTAAATGGAGGTTTGCTAGTTACTAAAACAAAGTAAACAGTAACTAACAGTTGATTAGAAACAAAAAATATCATCTTATAAATAATCTATTACTAAATTTCACTTATAGGTACAAGGATATTTTGTTTATCTAATGGAACAACCATTGGTGACATACAAATAACAGCACCTTTTCCTATTTCATATCCTAAACTAGATAATACAGAAAAATTTTTTAATGCATCTTTTGTCGGATTTGCTGCTTTTTTTATTTCTATTGGATATAAAATTCCATTATCTAAAATCATTAAATCAATTTCTTTTCCATTATTATCTCGATAAAAACACAATCTACTTCTAACATCTATTCCAGCATTTGCATAAGATTTAATCACCTCAGAAACAACATAGGTTTCAAACATTGCACCTGCCATTGCTGATAATTCTAATGTTCTGGGATTATTCCACAAACTCAAATAACAAGCTAACCCTGTATCCATAAAATATAATTTTGGTCTTTTTACAATTCGCTTAATCACATTTCCCGAAAATGGTTGTAATAAATAAACTAATCCAGAAGATACTAAAACAGATAGCCAATGCTCTGCTGTCTTTGCATCAATACCAACTTCTTTCCCTATATCAGATAAATTCACTTCTTGACTTGTTCTCACTGCCAGACAAGAAAGAAACTTTAAAAATTTTATTTCCTCTTTAATAGATATCAAATCCCGAATATCCCTTTCTAAATATGTTTGCAAATAAGAACCATAAAAATCTTCTGGAAGTAATTCTTTATCTACAACCATTTTAGGCATACTACCACGATATATTTTCTCAAATATTACAGTACTTGTATCTGCTCTTGTATTTTGAAACACATTCGTTGGTAAGAAAGGAATACTTTCTCGTCCTTCTAGTTCTGCTCTACTCATGGAATACATAGATAAAATACCTACTCTACCAGCTAACGACTCACTCACATTCTGCATCATATGAAACATTTGCGAACCTGTCAAAAAGTACTGCCCTGCTTCACTTACATTATCTACACGAATTTTTATATAAGATAACAACTCTGGAGCATATTGTATTTCATCAATAATTAAAGGAGTTTGATATTGTTGTAAAAATAATTCTGGGTCTTCTTTTGCTAAAACTCTTATATTAGGATAATCTAAAGTGATATAATTTATTTTCTTTTCACTTTTTTCACCTAATTTTTTTAATAATGTTGTTTTTCCAACTTGCCTAGCACCACAAACCATAACTACAGGAAAATGCTTTGATAAATATTCTAATCTGCTTTCCATTCCTCTAGTAATATACATAAAACCACTTCCTTTATACAAATTCGAAATATAATTCCTAAATTGTATTTTATATTGTTCTATATTCTTTGTCAAGAGTATAATAAAACCTAAAAAACCTTGTACTTCTTTATCTAACATACAAAGAAGTACAAGGTTCTTGCAAATCAAATATTATAACTTTATTACTAAAATTCTATCTTATGCAAATGGATTTTCCGATGGGTATGGTACGCTCTTTGGCTGGTTATAACCAATTTCATTGTACGCTACACCTAAATACTTAAATACTTCAAAAATTGCTTTTCCGAAGTGACCAAATGCTACCGCACCGTGATGAGGATAATTCTTTTCAATCAATACATGACGATAGAAACGTCCCATTTCTGGAATAGCAAATACACCGATTGCTCCGAAGGACTGTGTTCTTACATCAAGAACTTCACCCTGTGCTACATAAGCTCTTAATACATTGTCAGAAGTAGACTGTAAACGGAAGAATGTAATATCACCAGCAGCGATATCGCCTTCTAATGTTCCATTTGTTACTTCTACTGGTAAGCTTCTTGCCATAATCTTCTGATTTCTCATTTCACAGAATGCAAGCTTAGCAGAACATGTATTGCCACAATGGAAGCCCATAAAAGTATCTTTATGTGTATATGGGAATTTACCTTCGATAGCTTCTTTATACATATCAGCAGGAACAGAGTTGTTAATATCAAGTAATGTTACAACATCATTGCTTACACAAGTTCCGATAAATTCACTTAATGCACCATAAATATCTACTTCACAAGATACAGGAATACCGCGACCTGTTAAACGGCTATTTACATAACATGGTACGAAACCAAACTGTGTCTGGAATGCTGGCCAACACTTACCTGCAATTGCTGCATACTTTCTACTACCCTTATTAGCTTCTACCCAATCAAGAAGTGTTAATTCATACTGAGCAAGTTTTTCTAAAACTTCTGGCTTCTTATTACCTTCGCCAAGTTCTTTTGCCATATCAGCAACAACTTCTGGGATTCTAGGGTCATTAGCATGTTTATTAAATGCTTCAAATAAATCAAGCTCGGAGTTTTCTTCTACTTCTACACCAAGATTATAAAGCTGTTTAATTGGTGCATTACAAGCCATAAAGTTCTTTGGTCTTGGACCAAAAGTAAAAATCTTTAAATTGCTAAGACCATATACAGCTCTTGCAATTGGAAGGAACTCATGAATCATATCTGCACATTCTTCGGCTGTTCCTACTGGATATTCAGGAATATATGCTTTTACATTACGGAGAGCTAAATTATAACTTGCATTTAACATACCACAATATGCATCACCTCTGCCATCCATTAAGTCAGCTTGAGATTCTTCTGCTGCCGCAATAAACATCTTTGGTCCTTCAAAATACTGTGCAAGCATAGTCTCGGAAATTTCTGGTCCAAAGTTTCCAAGATAAACACAAAGAGCATTACAACCAGCTTTCTTAATATCTTCTAATGCCTGTTGCATATGTATTTCACTTTCTACAATACATACTGGACATTCATAAACATCTTCTGCATCATACTTTGCTGTATAAGCATCCATCAATGCCTTTCTTCTATTTACAGATAAAGACTCTGGAAAACAATCACGACTTACAGCAACAACGCCCACTTTCATTTTTGGTACATTCTGAAACATTAGTATCTCCTCCTTAATAATTAGTGTAATTATTACACCTTATTACTATCACTTTAACGCTTTACTTTTTTCATTTTGTGTCTTAGCAAGAAGTATTTCTTTAGCAAAACACAACTTGAACTATATTAATTGTATCTTGTTTTTCCTTACCTGTCAACGCAAATTCAAGTTGAGTCAGGATAAACTTATAAACTATTATTTCAAGTAGCACCAATGGTGCTACTTGAAATATTCTCCAAATAAAGGCTTTATTTCTTATTTTTTTCCTGTTTTAAATCAATTAACTTCCTTACACTTTCGGTATCTAATAAGGATAACATTTTTTCTATTTCTTCTTCATAATTCAAAGAAACCACATACCGAATTCGTTTCATACTCAGTCCATAACTACTTTTTACTAAATTTAATATTGCTAATACTATTTTTTTCATTAATTGTAGATTTTTTGCTCCTGTTCGAGCCATACTTGTATTTTTATCGTCTAAAAAGGTAACATCTAACATCCAATGTAGATTATTCTCCACTCCCCAATGACCTCTACTTGCTCGTTCGAATAAGAAAACATCTGCTTGGATACTTCCGATATAATATCGTACTTCTTCTATTACTACTCCATTTCCCTTTTTTATACTCTTTTTTACCATGCCAAAGCTAGTTAATTTTTTCCATAACGATTTTTCTGTATACCAACCAACATCTT
>CALASV010000061.1 GCA_937888895.1 uncultured Clostridia bacterium
TAAATTCAAACGTGCAGTAACAGATTCTGAGGCAACTATTTTATATCGTGATGAACAGCCAGGAATTAAGAATTTAATTGATATTTATTGTGCTTGTACTGGTAAAACTCCAAGTGAAGCAGAAAAAGAATTTGATGGTAAGGGATATGGAGATTTTAAATTAGCAGTAGGGGAAACGGTAGTTTCTATATTAAAACCATTACAAGATAGAATGGCAGAGATTGCAAAAGACAAGGCTTATGTGGATAATGTTATTAAAAATAATGCAGAGAAAGCAACGTATTTTGCCAATAAAACACTTCGCAAAGTTCAGAAAAAAATTGGATTTCCAGAAAGAATTAGATAAAAAATAAGTAAAGTGGAGGGGAAATGGAGTATAAATTATTAGTTTTAGATATTGATGGAACATTGACTAATTCAGAAAAGAAAATTACAGAGCCAACAAAAGAAGCGTTACTTCGTATTCAGGAACAGGGAATGAAGATAGCGATTGCTTCTGGTCGTCCAACACCGGGTACAAGATATGTTGCAGAAACTTTACAATTAGAGAAATTTGGTAACTACGTATTGTCTTTTAATGGTGCTCGAATTTTAAATTATGCAACAAAAGAAATCGTATTAGATAAAACTATTCCAGCAGAAATGGCAGGTATTCTTTGTGAAGAAGCTCATCAGTATGGTGTTGGTATTATGACGTACGATAGTGAATGTGCGTTGGCTGGTACTAAAGTAGATAAGTATATGGCTTGGGAAGCAAAAATTAACAATATTGAAATCAAAGAAGTCGGACATTTTGAAGATGTGATTGATTTTCCAGTGAATAAATGTTTAATGACAGCAGACCCAGAATATTTAGTGCAAGTAGAAAAGAAATTAAAGGATAAATATGCAGGAAGTTTGAATATTTTCCGTTCCGAACCTTATTTCTTAGAAATTATGCCAAAGGGTATTGATAAGGCTTCGGTATTGCAACGTTTTATTTCTTATCTTGGTATTAGTAGAGAAGAAATTATTTGTTGTGGGGATGGTTACAATGATTTGACAATGATTCAGTATGCAGGACTTGGAGTAGCCATGGCAAATGCAAGACCAGAAGTAATTGAAGTAGCAGATTATGTAACTGCATCCAATGATGAAGATGGAATTGTTCAAGTAATTCAAAAATTTATTGATAAAGAGTAAAAAACTATGTCACTAGAATGAGGTGTTTATGAAATTATTACATCTTGCAGATTTGCATATTGGAAAAAGAGTACATGAGTATTCGATGTTAGAGGAACAAAAGGAAGTATTAAATCAAGCAATTTCTATGGCGATAGAACAAAAAGTAGATGTTGTTTTAATTGCAGGAGATGTATATGATAAATCCATTCCTACGATTGAGGGAGTAAAGCTGTTAGATTCTTTTCTAACAGCACTTTCTAAAGAAAATATACCAGTACTTTTCATTAGTGGAAATCATGACTCGGCAGAACGACTTTCTTTTGGTAGTGAGTTATTAGAAACAGCAGGGATTTATGTTGCAGGTGCTTCTAAAGAACAAATAGTAACAATAACATTTTCGGATAGTTATGGTGAAGTGAATTTTTATTTATTACCATTTATAAAGCCTCAACAAGTGGAATTAGAGGAAGGAGAAGAATCTCCTAAAGATTACACAGAGGCGATTAAAATTTTATTACATAGACTTTCTATCGATAATACAAAAAGGAATGTTATGATTGCTCATCAGTTCGTAGGAGGAGCAGGAGTAGAACTTTCAGAAACGGATTCAGAAACAAAGTCGATTGGTGGATTGGATATGGTAGATTATACTGTGTTTGATGCATTTGATTATGTGGCATTAGGACATTTACATCAAGCACAAAAAGTAGGACGAGAAACCATTCGTTATGCAGGTTCTCCAATCAAATATTCTTTTTCAGAGACAAGACACAAAAAATCAGCGACATTAGTGACAATGGAAGAAAAAGGAGACATTAAAATAGAGAAACTTTATTTTCGACCATTACATGATATGCGAGAGATAAAAGGAACATTAGAACAATTAACAAGAGAAGATGTAGTAAATGCAGGTGATAGAGAAGATTATATGCATATTACATTGACAGATGAAGAAGAAATTTATGATGTACTTGGGAAAGTTAGAGCAGTTTATCCTAATTTAATGTTACTAGATTTTGATAATCAAAGGACAAGAGCTACTGGAGCAGAAATGATAACAGAAGAAGTTATTAAAAAACAAGGGACATTCGAATTATTTCGAGAATTTTTTGAAAAACAAGCAGGAACTGTTATGAATGAAACTCAAGAAAAGATAGTACAACATATTTTGGAGGAAGAATGAAACCGATTTATTTAGAATGTAATGCTTTTGGACCTTTTGCTGATAAAGTAATTTTTCCACTAGAACAGATATCAGGAGGAGTATTTCTTGTACATGGAGCGACTGGTGCAGGAAAAACAACGATTTTTGATGCGATTTGTTTTGCTTTATTTGGCAATGCAAGTGGAGAATATCGACAAGTAGATTCTTTTCGTTCTGATTTTGCTTCGGATGATGTTAAGACTTCTGTTATTTTAAAATTTTCTCATAATGGAAATGTTTATGAAATACATCGAAGCCCAGCGTATCGAAGAAAAAAACAAAGAGGAGAAGGGTATACCGATAGCAAAGCAGAGGCAACTCTTTTTATGCCAGATGGTAGTGTAATCGTTGGATATCAAGTAGTAACAGAAAAAATAGAGGAAATTTTAGCGATAAACTGGAAGCAGTTTAAACAAATTTCTATGATTGCACAAGGAGAATTTCTAAAATTGTTGACGGTAGAAAGTAAAGAACGAGGAGAAATTTTTCGAAAAGTGTTTCATACAGGAAATTTAGAACGCGTTGGAAAGCAATTGAAAGAAAAAATGTTAGCTGTGAAAAGAGCTTGTGACGAAGGACAGCGTTCTTTCATGCAGTATTGTCAGAGTATGGAATGTCCGTCAGAACATGAGTATGCAATACAATTAAAAAAGTTGATGGAGAACAAAGGAACTCTTGATACGAAAGAAGTTTTCATAATATTGCAAAATTTAATTCAAATGGATAGAAAAGAAAAAGAAGTTTATGAAAATCAAATTTCTAGTTTAGAACAAACTTTGACAAACCTTCGATTAGAAAAAGCAAAACAACAACAATTGAAACAAAAGAAAGAAGAATATGAGAAACAATATAAAAAGAAAGAAAAAGAAGTTGTTGTTTTGTTAGAGCAAGTAAAACAGCAACAAAATATCATAGAACAAAAAGAAGAACAAAGAAAACAATGTAGACAAAAGATAGAGATGTTACCAGAGATTGTTCAAAGAAAAATGCAATTGGAACAAAAAAAGGAAGAGTTAAAACAAAAAAAGGAACAATGGAAAATTTGGAAACAACAAGTAGAAGCTTATTTCATTTTAAAAAATAATTATGAAAGCTTAGTAGAAAAATTAGAAAAGAGTTTACAAAAGCAACAAAAAGATATGGCAAAATTGCAAGAGTTGGAAGCAATGTATATTTATGAACAAGCAGGAATTTTAGCTTCCAAATTAGAAGAAGGAATGCCATGTCCTGTTTGTGGTTCGCTTTCTCATCCTAAGTTGGCAAAAACTTCAGATTTTGTATTGAGTAAAGAACAATTGGAAGAAAAACGAGAAGAATGTGAAATTGCTCGTAAAAAAGTAGAACAATTAGGAAAAGAGGTAGCATCACAAAAGGCGAAGATGGAAGCTTTGGTAAGCCAATTGGGTTTAATAGAAAGCGATTCCATAGAACAGCTTGTGTCAGAACGGGAACAATTACAATGTTTACAAACAAGAGAACTGAATGAAGTAGAAAAGCAGAGCGATAGTTTAATAAAACAAGAGAAAGAAGCGATTAGGGCAAAAGGAGAAGAAAGTAGATTAGAAGAAAAACAGAAAGAAGAAAAATTACGATTACAACAGTTAGAAGCACAATATCAAGTAGTAAAAATAGAACAAGAAACATTACATGATACCATTCAAAAAATGGAGAAAGAAGTCAGTAATGAGTCTATATTAGAAGAAATAACAGCACTGTTACAAGAAAAAGAGGATGAAAAAAGAAAATATACAAAGCAATATACAAATCAAGTGGCTCGTTTGCAACAGAATGAAAAGTTATTAGAACAGATGATGCAACAGAATGAAAAACAGGAGCAGTTACAAAAGGAATATAGTGAAATTGCTATATTAAGCCAAGTTGCAAATGGAGAACTTGCTGGAAAAGAAAAATTACCATTTGAACAGTATGTTCAAGCATTTTATTTTGAACAAGTAATTGCCCAAGCAAATGTGCGTCTAAGACAGATGAGTGGTGGAAGATATGCTCTTGCAAGACGAAAAGAAGCAGAAAATAAGCGTAGTGTGACAGGATTAGATTTAGAAGTAATGGACTATTTTACAGGGAAAGCAAGAGGTGTAAAATCACTTTCAGGAGGAGAAACTTTTAAAGCAGCATTATCCTTAGCATTAGGTTTGTCTGATGTTATTCAAAAGTATGCAGGTGGTATTGTAGTAGAAACGATGTTTATTGATGAAGGATTTGGTAGTTTAGATAAAGATTCCTTAGAACAAGCAATTTCTATTTTAAAGGACTTAGCAACAGGGAATCGAATGGTAGGAATTATTTCTCATGTAGAAGAATTAAAGGAATGTATTGAAAAAAAGATAGTAGTAACAAAGGATATGAATGGCAAAGGAAGCACTATAAAAATGCAACTGTAATGGTTTGAACGCAGACAAGCAACGAAGTTGCCTGCGTTCACGAGCAAGTAGCGAATGAGAATTGCGAGTGTCCGATTTACACAACGAATGAAAGAGAAGGGAGAAAGTGCCTATGAAAAAAAATGGAGTAACAAAAATAGTCTTATTGACTATTGCTATAGTACTCATAGTACTTATTGGAATTTTAGCTGTAATGAGAACTTCTGGAAAATTAAAACAAACATTAGAAACTTGGAATGAGTCAAATAATGGAACGGAAGTAGTAACAGATACAGAAGGAAGTGATAAACTAGAAGTAAAAGATGGAACCAAGAATAATGTAGTAGATACAGAAACTATAGAAACGATGCAAGTGTTAGAAAATTTAGAACAAGAAGTAGCAATTGCAAATACACAAGATTTACATGGATTTACTGCTTTTGTAGAACAAATCAATGGAAAACAGTATTTAACGTTTTCTAATGGTGTTTATAAAATATCTTATAAAAATGCAGTAGCGCAATCAGAAGAAGAATCCGTTTATGAAGTTATTATTTCTAATGGTGGTGCAAGACAAACTTTTGATTGGAAGTATTATATGGAAAGTGGGAATGTAGCAAAGCTTTGCCCTACCATTGGTGATTTTTGCAAGAATGAAAGAGCTCAATTAGCGTTTTCTTTTTTAGAAAAGAAAAGTAGTGTAGCAGATACATTACATATTGTAGCAGGAAATACATTAACAGAATATTTTGTTATTTTACCACAGGCTGCATTGGAAGAAGTAGTTATTGTGAATCATTACTTAGATGCAGGAAAAGCTATTATTGCAGACATTGTTTCCAATGAAAGATATTATTATGTTTCTTTACCAGCTTGTGATGTTTCTTTAGCAGAAGAAGTGTATAAAATGAAGTCGGATTCTCATTTAACTTATGACATTACAGATAGTGGAATTACAATGCAATGTTTTGTAGAACTTGGAGATGGAAATTTTATTGGAAGAATTAAAGGAACTATTACATATTCTTCAAGAGATGTATTTCGTTTATCTTCTCCAACGTTTCATTTATTTGCAGAAGATGATTATTGTGATATAGATTCTATGGGTGTTGCTACTCCAGTTTCTGAAGAACAATTATATGAACCTAGAGTAACTGTAACAGGAGATGGAGGAGAAAAACTTTTAGTCCGTGCTAGACAGGAAGTAGGTCTTCATAATCTTAATTTAGATAATTTTAGAAAAGATGAACATGGATTTGTTGCATATTATGAAAATGGTGTAAAAAAGACATTGACTGGTATTGATGTATCCAAATGGCAAGGAGATATTGATTGGAATAAAGTAAAAGCTGCTGGTATTGATTATGCGATTATTCGTCTTGGATATCGTGGAACTGCACCAGAAGGAAATTGTGCGATGGACCCTAAATTTGAAGATAATATAAAGGGAGCATTAGCAGCAGGAGTCGATGTAGGTGTTTATTATTTTACTCAGGCAATTACAGAGAAAGAAGCGATTGAAGAAGCAAATATTGTCATTGAAAATTTAAGAGGATATGATATTACTTTTCCGGTTATTTATGATACAGAATATAGAGAAGGTGGTCGTGCCAATGACCTTTCGAATAGACAACGAACTGCTTGTGCAAAGGCATTTTGTGAAACAATTTTGGCAGCAGGGTATACACCAATGATTTATTCTAGTACAAATTGGAGTATTTTAGATATTGATTTAGAACAACTTCCTTATGATTTATGGTATGCTTATTATGGGGAAGGCAAAAATATATATTATCCATATAAATTTGCTATGTGGCAGTATACAGATAGTGGCAGAGTAAATGGCATTTCTACAGATGTAGATTTGAATATTTGTTTTATTGATTATTCGGCACAATAACTTAACCGAATTACGAATATCCGATTTAGAAAGTGAGAAGTATGAAGTATAATTATTCAGAAATTGTTCCTTATTTGCTTTATTGGTACGAGAGAAATGCTAGAATTTTAAGGTGGAGAGAAGAACCAAAGCCTTATTATGTATGGGTTTCTGAAATTATGTTGCAACAGACAAGAGTAGAAGCAGTGAAAGGATATTTTGACCGTTTTGTAGAGGCACTTCCAAATATAAAAGCACTTGCTAAGGCAGAGGAAGAAAAGTTGTTAAAGCTTTGGGAAGGGCTTGGTTATTACAATCGAGTAAGAAATATGCAAAAGGCTGCTCAAATTGTAATGCAAGAGCATGATGGTGAATTACCAGCAAATTATGAAGCATTAAAAAAACTACCCGGTATTGGCTCTTATACAGCAGGAGCAATTTCTTCGATTGCTTTTGGTATTGCTGAGCCTTCTGTAGATGGTAATGTACTTCGAGTATTAAAACGAATTGCAGGAAGTTTTGATGATATTACAAAGGAAAAAGTGAAAAAAGAGCTAGAAAATGATGTTCGAGAAATTATGCCAAAAGATAGACCGGGGGAATTTAATCAGTCATTGATGGAACTTGGAGCAACCGTTTGTTTATCTAATGGTAAACCATTATGTGACCAATGCCCTGTTATGCATTTATGTCATGCGTTTCACGAAGGAACACAAATGCAAATTCCAGTAAAACCACCGAAAAAAGAGAGAAAGGTAGAAGAACGAACGGTATTTGTTATAAAAAAAGAAGTAGAAGAAACGATAGAAATTGTACTTCATAAGCGTCCTAAAAAAGGATTGTTGTCAGGAATGTGGGAATTACCGAATGTAGAAGGACATTTATCAGAAAACCAAGTAAAAGAATTATTTCCAAAGGCAATCATACAACGGAAAGAAGATGGAAAACATATTTTTTCGCATATCGAATGGCGAATATGGTGTTATGAAATTAAATTAGTAAATGAGTTACTATTACCTATGAAATTAAAGGAAGATAGTAAAATATTTACAAAAAAAGAAATAGAAGAAGAAATTTCGATACCATCAGCATTTGATTGTTGT
>CALASV010000062.1 GCA_937888895.1 uncultured Clostridia bacterium
GCGTGCAACTCGTGATGACTTTACTTTCCCGACCAGCAATAAGCAGTTGAACTTCTTACAGCATATTTACCGTTCATTAAAGACTACTGGCACTGCAAGAGCAGCGGTGGTATTACCTGACAACGTACTATTTGCTGATGGTGAAGGTGAGAGAATTCGTGCTGACCTTATGGAAAAATGTAATCTCCATACAATACTTCGACTTCCAACCGGTATTTTTTACGCACAAGGAGTAAAAACAAATGTATTATTCTTTACAAGAGGCATAGCTGATAAAGGCAATACAAATGAAGTATGGTTTTATGATTTAAGAACAAATATGCCATCCTTTGGAAAAACTAATCCATTAAAAGAAGAACACTTTGAAAATTTTATAACAGCCTATACAGCAGAAGATAGATATGCAATACAAGATGAAAGATGGAATGTATTTACTAGAGAAGAATTAGGGAATACTTTGGATAAAGGATTGATTCGAGATGAATCGGTATTAGACTATGATGACTTACCAGACCCAATAGAAAGTGGAGAAGAATGTATTGCACAACTAGAAGAAGCAGTAGACCTTCTTATGAGTGTAGTAAAAGAATTGAAAGCTTTGGAAGGTAGAGAGGTGTGATATGGCGAAGGAAAAGAAAAAAGAAAATTTGTTGTTGGAAGAAAAGTTAGAACAAGCATTAGTACCAGTGGAAGAACAACCATATAAAGTACCTGAGAATTGGTGTTGGACATATTTAGAAAATATCTGCGAATATATGAGAGCTGGTGGTGATAAGCCCAAAGAACTTTCCGAAACTAAAACAAAAGAGTTTTGTATACCTGTAATTGCAAATGGTATTCAAAATGATGGAATTATTGGTTATACAAATATTGAAAATGAAAAAGAAGGAACGGTAACAGTTTCTGGCAGAGGTACTATAGGCTATGCTGTATTTAGAGAATATCCATATTATCCCATTGTTAGATTAATTGTTTTATCGCCAATTCAAAAATGTGTTAGTGGAAAATATATTAAGTTTATTTTTGATTACTTGGAAGAAAAAGGTACAGGAAGTAGTATTCCACAGTTGACAGTTCCTGCAATAAAAAAGAAACCAGTGCCACTACCACCAGTAAAAGAACAACAACGTATTGTAGAGCAAATTGAGAGTTTATTTATTAAATTAGATGAAGCAAAAGAAAAAATTAGTAAGATTGAGGAAGAATATTTAGTAAGAAGAATAGCTATTTTGTGTAATGCTTTTAATGGTAAATTAACTGAAAGTTGGAGAAGAAAGAGAGGATATTCCGAAAATATTTGGATTAGAAAAAGATTTGATGAAGTTGCAGAAATTAAATGTAATTTAGTAAATCCAAATGAATATGAATATTGTCCACATATAGCTCCTGATAATATAGAAAAGAGGACAGGAAAACTTTTGGACTATAAAACTATTAAAGAAGATAGAGTGACGAGTGGTAAGCATAAGTTTTATTCTGGTCAAATATTATATTCTAAAATTCGACCATATTTATCAAAGGTTGTAATAGCTGACTTTGATGGCTTGTGTAGTGCAGATATGTACCCTATTGAAGCAAAAGAAAATACAAAATATTTATGGTATTATATGTTGTCTGATGATTTTTTACAACAAGCGTCATCTGCTGGTTCTCGTTCAGTATTACCTAAGATTAATCAAAAAGAATTATCTGCTATTTATGTAAATATGACTAGTAGAGAAGAACAAGATGAAATTGTTAAAATATTAGATAAATTAATGCCAGTTGAGGAAGTAATGATGGATAAAATAAGACAAGTAAATGAACAAATAGCGTTGATGAAAAAATCAATTCTTGCTAAAGCATTTCGTGGTGAACTTGGTACAAATAATACAGAGGAAGAAAGTGCAATAGAATTATTAAAACAAATATTATAATACTAAAAAAGAAAAAGGTGAAGTTATGGGAAAAGAGTTATTTAATAATATTCCTAGCAAGGTGGGAGATTTATTGAATGATATAAGAAATGGGAAAATTGGATTACCCGATTTACAGCGTCCATTTGTATGGAAAGATAATAAAGTTAGAGAATTATTAGATTCGATGATGAAAGGATATCCGATTGGATATATTATGCTTTGGTCTTCTCCAAATGAATATAATAATAAAGGATGTATTGGAAAAAATGATAAAATTTATAGTGAACCAGAAGATTTAGTGATTGATGGACAACAAAGATTAACTGCTTTATTGGCTTCTATGTATGGAGTAACTATAAGAGATAATAATTATAAAGAAAGAAAAATAAAGATAGCTTTTAATCCACTTACAAGAGAATTTGAAGTATGGTCGAAAACATATGATACACCAGAGTGGATTAGAGATATTAGCAAAGTATTTGAAGCAGATAATAATCATGAAATTTCTAGGTTTAGAAGAATATTTATAAAAGAACTTAATGAATATCGACAGAAGAATGGTAAAGAAGAAGTTACAATAGAGGAAGAAGATGTAATAGAAGATAACATAAAAAATCTTTTGGATTTAAAATTGTATTTTCTTCCAACATTAAAGATAAGTTCACAAGCGAATGAAGAAGATGTTTCAGATATTTTTGTGCGTGTCAATTCAGGAGGTCAAAAACTTACAGAGAAGAATTTTATTGAAACATTACTAGCAGTATATGATAATGATGTACATGAGAAAATTAATCAATTCTGTGCTGATTCAAGAAAACCAGCAGATGGCACATCATACAATCATATATTAGAAGTAGACCCTTCTCATTTGATTCGTATGACAGTAGGAGTAGGATTTAAACGAGCTAGATTAAAATATGCATATATGCTTTTACGAGGAAAGAATCTTAAGACGGGAGAAGTGACTCAAGCAGTAAGAGAAGAAAATCTTGTTATCTTTCAGAAAATTTTAGAGATTGTAATGAATTTGAATAACTGGCATGCATTTATGGATTTAGTAGCAACAGCTGGATATTTAAAAGGAAGTTTAGTTGCATCGACAAATGCAATTGTATTTTGTTATGTTTTATATTTGATAGGAAAATATGAATATAAAGTTCCTTCTGTGGATTTACAGAAAATTATTTGAAAATGGATATTTATGTCAACTATTACAGGATTTTATACAGGTTCTATAGAATCAGAAGTAGAAAAATGCCTGTTATACTTACGCTAATTATGTTTGCGGCATTCGGCGGACTTACTGCGTGGCTTTATAGCACAGAGCACGGCGCATTTATATTTACAGG
>CALASV010000063.1 GCA_937888895.1 uncultured Clostridia bacterium
GACTGTAATTGACAGGCTGTGTTTATAAGTAATTATTAATCACCGACTATATAGATGAAGCAAGTGGAAATAAGGTAAGAATAAATCTTCCAGTGGCGATGATAAAAATGGCATTAGAGATGGGAATGGAACTTCCACAATTTTCAGGAAATAGTATGGCACAAAATATAAATATGGAACAGATTATGGAACTGATTGAACAAGGTGTTATTGGAAATTTAATGGAAGTTGAAGCAGACGATGGTACTACAGTAAAAATTTTTGTGGAGTAAATTATGAGAATTATTGTAAAAGGTAGCAGTCATACTGATGTGAATTTAGCGATTCCAACGAATTTAGTTTTGAATCGAGTTTCTATTCTGCTTTTACAACACATATGTAAAAAACAAAATTTGGATTTACCTTTGTCAAAGAAGCAGTTCATTGAATTGATGAAAGTGGCAAAAACATATAAAAAACATCATCCAAATTGGAAATTAGTAGAAGTGGAAAGTACTGATGGGGAAATAGTAGAAATATCTTTATAGAAAAAGAAGTGCTGATGCAAATTGGCACTTCTTTTTCATAATAAAAGGTTTGGTTTAATATTAAAATTTTAATTAGATGGACAATAAACTTAATTTACAAAGAAAAAAAAGTGTAGTAATATAAATTTATTAGAAAAATTTTAAGGGAGAGATAATTAGAGATGGATGATGAAATGGTTGGATAGAATGAAACTGATGAAAATATTTTTGAAGATGTGTTAAAAGCACTAAATAAGCTAAATTCATTATATGATATGTTAGAGTGTCTGAAAGAAAAAGGTAAGATTGTAACTGTTTATGGTGGGTGTACAGAAGGTTTTGATATAGATGATAGTGTCCTAATGGATTTTATAGAATACATTGCTGAATATTCTGAGATTTTTGAAATGGATGATTGGGTGGAAGCACTCTATCAGATTTTATGTTGGCAGTTTCAATCAATGCATGAAGGTGTAATAACTTATTATGAAAATTTTTATGGTGAGTCTGACTACCCTGTACTTGTGAAAACTGCCAAATTTTTGAAAGAAAATGGCTATTTAGATATTTATGAGCCATACTATAGAGGAATATGTGAGCAATATGGATATCCAGAGAGTATGCAAATAATTACTGAGGAAATTGATATTGATATGTGGATAAATTGGCATGAAAAAGAGGTATGGGATTTTTGTGTAGATATACTTGAAAAACATAAAGAGGAATGGTTTAGAAAAATACAAAATAAATATAAGACCGACGAAAAGTAAAAAATAACAAAAAAGTAGTTTAGAAAAGAGCATATATAGCCAACTAAAATCAAAAAAGATACAAAAGAACAGAATGAGAGGTGCTATATGATTCATCAAAATAAATTAATCTATGCAATAAAAGAATATAAAGAAGTATTTGCACAGCGTTGGAAAGATGAGAAATATAAGTGGGATGCGTTAGAACATTTTAGCAAACATTGGGATATTCATGCAAAGGATTTTGCTACTATGTTTGCAAAAGCAACAGAAAATACATTTAATTTATTAGCTTCTGCTAAAAATTTTCCAAGGGGAATGATAATCGAACTTGCAAAATTAGATAACGAGGCTGTTCGAGTGATGTTTAGTAATTTATATGATGAAAATATAGCATTAGTGGAACGAGTAGAAAAGTTTCAAGTAACAGTAGAAGATATTAGATTAAAATATAATCAGGGAAATTGGCAAAAACATTTTCAAAGTTCTATGGCGATTAGTGTTTACTTGTGGTTAAAAAATCCAGAGAAATATTATATTTTTAAATATTCTGCTTGTCGTGCAGTTGCAATAGAATTAGGTTCAGATTTTATTCCTAAAAAGGGATATACTGCTGAAAATTTTGTTGGAAATGCTAAATTATTAGATGAGATAGGAAGTATAATAGAGCAGGATAAAGAGTTAGTAGAAGTGTATTATCAAACATTAGAAAAGAATGGGTATAAAAAGCATTCTATAAAAAATTTGACATTTGATTTTGTGATATTTTTTACAAATATTTTGTTAGAAAAAGAAAAGAAACAAAAAAGTGATAGGAAAGAACAAGAAATAGAGAATGCTAATTTATCTGTACTAGAAGAGGAAAACGATACAGATTTATTAGAACTATATACAAAAAAAGAGTTTTTAGAAGAAGTATTTATGACTTCTGACCGTTATGATACATTAGTACAAGTATTATTTCATAAGAAAAATATTATTTTACAAGGTGCACCGGGTGTTGGAAAAACTTTTATTGCAAAGAGATTAGCTTATTCGATTATGGGAGAAAAGGATGAAAGTCGTATTGCATTGATTCAGTTTCATCAAAATTATAGTTACGAAGATTTTATTATGGGTTATAAACCACATGGAGATAGTTTTGAATTAAAAAAAGGAATTTTTTATCAATTTTGTAAGAAAGCAGAGAGAACTCCAGAACATAATTATTTCTTTTTGATTGATGAAATTAATCGTGGGAATATGAGTAAAATTTTCGGTGAATTATTGATGTTGATAGAAAAAGACTATCGTGAGACGAGCATTACATTGGCTTATGATGGACAACCATTTTCTGTACCAAAAAATTTATATATCATAGGTATGATGAATACAGCAGATAGAAGTTTAGCTATGATTGATTATGCATTGCGAAGAAGATTTAGTTTTTTTGAAATAGAACCAGCATTTACTTCGGATAATTTTATCAGTTATGTAAAATCTTTTGAAAATGAAACTTTTTTGTCGTTTATAGAGAAAATAAAAAGATTAAATATAGAAATTAAAAATGATAGTGCTTTAGGTAGTGGTTTTCAAATAGGGCATAGTTATTTTTGTGGACAAAAAGAATATAAGAAAGAATGGTTACAATCAATTGTAAATTATGAGATTATTCCATTATTACAAGAATATTGGTTTGATGAGCCTAAAAAGGTAAGTAAATGGTACGAGGAATTTATGTTATTATTTAGAAGTTATTAAGTTTTTTTATTCGGTTATGAGCAAGTAACGAATCAAATTGTGAATATCCGATGACTATAAGCTATTTATAGGAGTAGAAAATGACAAAAGAAAACAGAATTGTAATAAAAAATATTTATTATATGTTGACTTATGCGTTTCAGGTATTACATCAAAATCAATATGAGGAAGTAGCAGTAGAAGAATTTGAACATATTCATGATTTGTTTGCTTGTATTCTTGCAAAAGGAATTGCAGGGCAATTAAAGCAAGGATTGTATCGAGAGTATAAAGAACAAACCGAAGATGTAATTATATTGCATGGAAAAATAAATATAACAGAAACTATTCAAAATAAGATGAAACAGCGACAGAAATTAAATTGTAGTTATGATGAATTGTCAGAGAATAATTTATATAATCAAATTTTAAAAAGTACATGTCTGTTATTGCTTCATCAAGATACGGTGAAAAAAGAAAGAAAAGTACAATTAAAAAAAGTACTTTTGTTGCTTGCTACGATAAAAGAAATTGATTTAAAAATGGTTGCATGGAATCGAATACGATATGAGAGAAGTAATCAAAATTATGAAATGTTGTTGCATATTTGTCAGATGGTAGTAGATGGGATGTTACTTACAACGAAAGAAGGAGAATATCAATTAGCTTCTTTTTTAGAGGAACAAAAAATGTGTCGATTATATGAAAAATTTATTTTAGAATATTATCGAGTACATCATCCAGAATATCATGCAAATGCAACACAAATTACTTGGAATGTGGATGGTGGTACAACAGAGCTTTTACCTATTATGCAAACAGATATTACATTAAAGTATGAAGATAGAATATTAATTATTGATGCAAAATATTATACACATACAATGCAACAACAGTTTGACAAGTATACAATACATTCTCAAAATTTATATCAAATTTTTACTTATGTAAAAAATATGGATAAAAAAAGTACAAGAAAAGTTTCTGGAATACTTTTATATGCAAAAACAGAAGAACAAATAACACCAAATGCAGATTTTTTTATGGACGGGAATCAAATTAGTGTAAAAACATTAGATTTAAATCAAGAGTTTGAAAAAATCAAAGAGCAGTTAGAGATAATTGGAGATAAATATTTAAAAAATGTAGATTTTGATAAAAGTAGAAAGAAGAATTCTCTATCTAGTTATGAGTAAGTAGTAAAAAGAATTACGAATATATGATTGATAAAAATGTATTAGTATTTCAATATAAAATAAGCAGTTTGGATGTAGCAGTAGGGGAATCGGAAGAGGATACAGTAGGAAGTTTGGTAAGTTCTGGAGAAGATATTGCA
>CALASV010000064.1 GCA_937888895.1 uncultured Clostridia bacterium
CGCGACTTTAACCCTTTGTCTTTCAAATTTTCGTCTCGCGCAAATCGAGTTTTCCCGTTATTTAACAACGTTAACCGATGAAAGAACCGTCCGATGGCCGATCCGTTCACCCGATTAATCGCGATTTCCCAACAAACGGAACGTCTTTTAGAACAACGCTTTGGAGCGGAAGGTCGCGGGCTTCACGAAAAACTGTCGTCGGTCGCCGACCGCGTGCCGGAAAAAATCCAAAAGAAGATAAAGAATATGATAGAAAAAAGAATGCTCTAACAAATGCTTTAGGGGTGAAAGAGAACTTTCATACAGATAATAAAATGCTCCAACTAAAAGCAGAAGATGTCTATTTGTTATGTAGTGATGGATTTTATGAGTATATTAATCCTTATACAAAATTGCAAGAGGTAAATGAACCACAACAAATGCTATTTGTAAAAGAAAAAGAATTATTACAAACATCAGCCAAAGATAACTATACAGCAGTTCTTTTTATGATAGAACAAGAGGAAATAATTGAAATAACAGAATTAGAAAATACATTATTTCTTTGAATAAGTATAGAGTATGAATGTCTGATTGATAGGGGGATAAGTATTGATAAATAATATAGTATTACTTGTATTATGTACAATAGCTTCTATTCAAGATATTAAAACGAGAAAAGTAAAAAATAAACTTAATTTTATTTGTGTTGTATTAGGTTTTTTTTGTGTATTACTTACAAAGGAAGTAACAATAGTAGATGCTATTTTGGGATTTGTTTGTGCCTTTTTTTTAGGTATTGTCTGTTGGAGAATAGGAGCATTTAAAGCAGGAGATGCGAAGTTTATGTGGACAATTGGAATTTTGAAAGGAACAAAACATTTTTTGTTCACCATGATAGCTTCCATATTAGCAAGTGGAGTTCTTGCACTTATTATTATTTTAAAAAATAAAGATGGAAAACAACGTATGACACGATTATGGTTGTATGGAAAAGGGTTAGTATTATCAAGAAAGTATTCGGTATATGAGCCAGAAAATCCAGAAGAACTCCCATTTACTATTCCATTATGGATAGGGTGTTTGATAGACTTTATTTTCTTATAAACATAGGAAGGAGCAGTAAAGATGAATTACCCAAAAGTAGAGAGAAAATATCCAAAAGAATTGACAAATACATACGAAATTTATGAACAAATTGGTGCTGGTGGTGGTGGAACGGTTTATCGTGCCTTACATAAACGTTTGCAGAAAATGGTTGTTTTGAAGAAATTAAAGGGTTCTTCTACTAGTATTATGGACTGTCGTACAGAAGTAGATATTCTAAAGAAATTAAGCCATTCCTATTTACCACAAGTATTAGATTTTATTGAATCACCAGAAGGTATTTTTACGGTAATGGATTTTATTCCCGGAAAGTCTTTGCAAAAGATGTTGGATGAAGAATATAAATTTACAGAAAAAGAAGTATTAAAGTATACACGACAGCTTTGTGAAGTGTTAGATTATTTACATTCGAAAAATCCACCAATTATACATGGAGATATTAAACCAGATAATATTATGATTACACCAGAAGGAAATGTTTGTCTCATTGACTTTAATATTTCTGGAATTTTGGAAGGTCAAGGAGCAACAACTTTTGGGTATACACCAGGATTTTCAGCACCAGAACAAGTAATAGCATTTGAACAGTTACAACAACAAATGCAAACAAAACATTTGACAATGGCAAATCTGTCTATGAAAGAAGCATTGAGTGATGATGATAAAACTATTTTATTTTCTCCAGAGGATGAAACGATTTTATTAGAAAATGGAGAAGAAAGAACTATTGTATTAAATAAATTTATGGAAGATGTAGATATTGCCAAGAAAGAAATAGTTTCTAAAAATAGTCAAGTATCTGGTATTAGTATTGATAAGCGTTCTGATATTTATTCGCTTGGTGCAACAATTTATACATTATTAACAGGGAAGTTGCGTGAGCCAAAAGATAAAAATTTAGTATTAACGAATGTATCAAGTGGCTTTTCGGTTGTATTAGCAAAAGCATTAGCTTATGAACCAGAAAAAAGATATCAAGATGCAGGAAGTATGTTGAAAGAAGTGCGGGAAGTACATAAAAAAGATAAAAAATATAAACGTTTATTGTATCGTCAAGAGGCAACATTTGTGATTTTATTTTTGCTGATTGCTTCTTCTGTATATAGTATTTTTCAAGGGAAAAATCAAATGGCAAAAGAAAAAGAAGAAAACTATGAGCAAATAATCAAGCAACTAGAGGTAGTATCAGAAGATATGACAGCACAAACAGAGTTTGAACAGTTATATGGAGAAGCAGTTACATTATTTCCAGAATATTTAGATGCTTATTATTTAAAAGCATATTATTTATATGAAACAGATAGTATAGAAACTACGATGCGTTATTTAGAGGAAGTGTTATCTATTCCAGTTGTAGAAAATAATGAAATTAGCAGTAATTTATATTATTTGTATGGGGAGTGTTATTTTCAAAAAGAGGATTATTTGAATGCAGAGTTTTATTATGAACGTGCTATTACATTAAATCCATCTAATGCAGAAATGTATCGAGATTATGCGATTACTCTAATTTATTTGGAAAAATTGGAAGAAGCAAAAGATGTATTAGAAACAGCGATTTCGTATGGCATGATACAAGCACATATTTTAATGGTACGAGGGGAATTAGCGAGAATATCAGGAGAGTACGAAAAAGCACTCGAATGCTTTGATGGTGTATTCAAAGAAACAAAGGATGATTATATGTGGCAAAGAGCATCCGTTATGGCAAGTAAGAGTTTTGAAGCAATTGGAACAAAAGAAGCCTATTTAGAAGATATTAAATGGTTAACAATTTCGTTGCAACAAGTAGAACTGACAAGCAGGATGTTATTATATGAGCGACTTGTACAAGATTATATTGCAGTAGGAGAATTGACAAAAGAAAACTCTTACTATGAACAAGCAATTGAAGTGCTAAAAGAGATTATCACAATGAATTGGGATAACTATTTAACGTATAACAATGCCATTATTTTATGTCAAAGAATGGGAAAGCTAGACGAAGCAACTACTTGGGTACAAGAAATGGAACAAAAGTATAGTACACA
Source organism: uncultured Clostridia bacterium (assembly GCA_937888895.1). GTDB lineage: Bacteria > Bacillota > Clostridia > Lachnospirales > Lachnospiraceae > SIG299. The sequence continues at coordinate 3,117 of CALASV010000064.1, forward strand.
TTATATTACTTATGTACGTTTTTGTTACTTAGAAATTGAAAAGCAAAATCAAAAAGACAATATAGACCGTAACTATGAAGCATTTGTAGAGTATTATGAAAAAGCAAAACAATGTTATGAAAAACAAGTAGCAGGAAATGTGACAAATGCAGAAATGTTGCAATTAGAACAATTGTATCAACAAATGGTAGATGGTGGCTGGATAGAGTAAAGAAATTTCAAAATTAGAGATTTGTTTATGAGTAAGTAAAAAAGTGAAAGAAAATTCGTACTGTGAAGTGTGAAAGCGTCTTTTATATCTTGTTTGTGCCTAGAAAGGAATAGTAAAAAAATGAAAAGGACGGCTGTTTTTTGTATCCATTGTACGCTTGCAAATGTGTACAAAATGGATACAAAAAACAGCCGTCTATTTGTTTATAATTATAATAATCTGATTTCAATTGGTGATATCTGCAATGCGATAATACCTATAATCTGTAAGATTAAAATCAGCGGCATTCCATATACG
>CALASV010000065.1 GCA_937888895.1 uncultured Clostridia bacterium
GTGCATTATGGCATTTCTTATTTTATCCATAAATTTATAAATATTTAATTCTTTATCTTCTCTAATTAAATCCATCAATACACATCTTAAATCTGCTCTTTCATCATATCCAAAAGTATTAATTGATGCATCTCCACCACCAAGCATTTCATAAAAATGTTACGTTAGAACAATTAGCAGAAATTTTTCCTAGCTATTTTGAACAGCGTTTTCGTCAAGCACAGCTTCGTAGTGCAAAGGAAGAAGTGCAAATTTTAGTAAGTAAAAAAGGTGCAATTTCTATTTTAAGAAAAAAGGTGGAAAAACAAAACTTCCAACCAATTCCTCTTTCTCATAACCGTACAAAACATTATATTCTAGCTGAGGGTACAGCAGTACCTTTTCTTGTGGAATTAGGTGTTATGACAAAAGATGGAATGGTAACAAAAGCAAAATATGATAAATTCCGTCAAATTAACCGTTTCCTAGAATTTATACAAGATATTTTACCTTCCCTACCAACCAATCGACCTATCACTATTTTAGATTTTGGTTGTGGCTCTGGTAGAGACAGTAAATATTTTATAGAAAAAGGTTATAAGGTAAAAAGTGTATTAGATATTATTTAGATTTTGGCTGTGGAAAATCTTATTTAACTTTTGCTATCTATCATTTCTTAAAAGTATTACACCAAAGAGAAGTAAAAATTATTGGATTAGATTTAAAAAAAGATGTCATTGCGAACTGTAATCGACTAGCACAAAAACTTGGATATACCGAATTAACTTTTTTACATGGAGATATCGCAGATTATGAAGGTGTCAGTGCTGTAGATATGGTGGTGACTCTTCATGCCTGTGATACAGCTACCGATTTTGCACTAGCAAAAGCAATTAACTGGAATGCATCTGTTATTTTAAGTGTCCCTTGCTGTCAACACGAATTAAATAAACAAATCAAAAACGATACACTTGCTCCTTTATTTCAATATGGCTTAATCAAAGAACGAACTGCAGCCCTCTTTACAGATGCTATTCGTGCTAATTTACTAGAAGCAGTCGGATATCAGACACAGATTTTAGAATTTATTGATATGGAACATACACCGAAAAATATTTTATTACGAGCTGTACGAAAACACACATTAGAGGAAATGACGGTACAGAAAAATTTAGAGGAATTAAAACCGTTATTGGAATATATAAATGCAGAACCAACATTATATAATCTTTTAAGAAAATAGTATATGATTTTTATAGAAGAAACTAGAACCCTATTCCAAGCAGTTCAGAGGAAATTCACTGCTTTGGAATAGGGTTCTAGTTTCTTCTGCCATAGATTGTTTCATAAAATATAGATAACTTATCATAAAATTCGAATATCCGATTAATTTACATAAAGTGATAACATTACAATAAACAACAATCTTTCAATATCTTCTCTATTATTTCCCATATTGCAAGGGATGGATTTTCCTTATAATATAAATAACCTTTGTATTGTTGTAATACATAACCTCTATCTTGATTTCCTTTCATAATAGTTTTTGCTCTATTTATTGCATCAATCACATTTGACAATTGTAATTGTTCCAGACAGCGTTTAAAATTTGCTTCATGCTTATATTCATCCATATTTTCAAAATGTTCATTATAAGCACGATTCAATGGTACAAGATAATTTTTTCTATGAGCAATCATGCCATTGCAATCAGCTTTATGTAAAATAATCCATAAGTCAAATGTTAAGTTACTATAGCCAAATTGATAGGAAATTTGTTTTCCTAATCCTTTTGCCGCTTTCATATTGTCCATAGTTTCCTTAAACTGCTTTACATGAATAGGCTCATCACTTTCATAATCTGATATATGCCATACTTCTGTTTTCCCTGTTATCACCATAGATTTTGCTCTTTTCAAAGGATTTTTCTGCACAGGACAATCAAAAGATACTTTAATTTTAGATTCTTCTGCTTCATTTATTTTATCTTGTAACCATTTTAAATACCACTGTTCAGTTTCACCTTCCACACTAAAATAATACTTTTTCGTATTTTTTCTTTGTGCCATCTGTCACACCTCTCTTTCTGTTCCTATAAGTTCTTCAAAGATTGGTGTAAAATCAATATCTTTAATTGCACCATACTGACTAACAAAATAGTTTTTCATATAATCTTCATGCATACGAACACCTTTATCTCCAGATGTTCCAAAATCAGAAAGTGCATATAAAATACTATAATGACTTTCTTCATCACGCTCTACAAACTTAATTTCATCTCTTCTAAATAAATTAGAATTTAAAAAAATTGGATTATGTGTATTAAAAATTAATTGTGCATGATGAATGTTAATATCATCATTATGAAAAATGTTAATAATGCTCATCAATGCCATTGGATGAATAGATGCATCAAATTCATCTACAACCAATGTCCCACCAGTCAATATTGCTTTCATTACTAAAGGGAACATATTAATAAATCGTATTGTGCCATAAGATTCAAACAACTCTGCTGCCATTGCTGCTGTCTTACCATCTTTAACATCTTTAAATAAAGAACATAACTTTGCTTCTGAATCTTCATCACTAATTACATATCCTACTGCATTTGAATTAATTCCAAATAGTTTAGCAGCAGTATCTGTTGTTTTTTCTACATATACAGTTTTCTTTTGTGTGTCTGTAAAGCGTTTAATTAATTGCATAGAATCTGCACGATAAATTACCATAAATTTATTAGTAAACCAGTCTGTAATTATTTTTACAAATTCTTGTGAAAATATCAATTTAAATCCATTCATTAAAAATAATTCTTCTGCATTTAAACTATGCTTTGCTATTTCCACTAATCCATTTGTATTTTTATAGAGTCCTTCCATCATATAAGTTTTTATTTCTTTTAAATCTCCGATTATGATATTTTCTTCTCTATCAAATATTACTTTCCCATTCACTATTAATTTTTCTTTCTGTATTTTTCTTTGATATTCATTATCTAAAAATACTCCTAAATCTAAACTAACACTATATCCTATTCTAAATCCTTCTTCTATAAACTCTATACTAAATTCTACTGGTTGTGCTTGTGTATATTTATTATTTGGAATTAATTCCAATGCAACAGAAGCTGAATTTGGTGACGATTTTTCTTCTGAGTTTCTAATATTTCCCCTTAATACAATAGAACGAAAGACATCCATTGCTCCAATTATATTTGTTTTCCCTGCTGCATTTGGTCCATAAATAACTGAAGAAGATAATCCCTTCCATATTTTTTCTTTTGTTTTTTCTATACATAAACTATAATCTAATCCTTTTTGCTTTGGCGCAGCAATCATAGAAAATTTAACTTCTTCTACAAATGACTTATAATTTTTTGTTTTAAATTCAAGTAACATATTTACCTCCATTTTGCACAAAATTAACAAAATCATGTTTTTATTATACTATTTATATATAGTTTAGTCAAATTTTTATTTTGTATTTACATTTTTTTGTAAAATTATAATAAAAGAAACCAGAACTCTATTCCTCGCAGTTCAGGAAAAATTCACTGCTTCGGAATAGAGTTCTGGTTTCTTCTGCCATAAGTTGTTTCATAAAATATAGAATAGTAGCTATTTGCTTATGCATAAGTATTTAGGCAGATTGAGAAATCCAATTCACTTATGCAAGGAGAAATAATATTCCCATTACGAAGCAGTGAATTTCTCCTGAACTGCTCGTAATGGGGATATTATTTCTCCTTATATAAATTATAATTGATTTTACAAATACTTTCTCAAATCTTTTTCTAACTTTTCTTCTATCGCAATCAACTTTTCACAAATTTCTTTTGATGTTTTATCTGCATCATCATACTGGTTCATATACTTATAAAGAGATTTAATACCCATATCACAGCCATCTGTTAACAAATCTGCAATTGTTGCATCGCTATCGTTCATGCCTAATTTCATATTTGTTTTTATCCAAGACATACCTCTTGCCATTGGATTAGGTTCTTTTTCTTCTGCTTTATAAGTATCTAATTGCTTATGAATATCTAACTCCAACTGTTTATGGTGTTCTTTGCTTTCCTGTAACAAGCGTTTTAATTTTTCATCATCCACTTTTTCTAATATTTCATCAATGGAATTAACTGCCATTTTTGTTCCTGCATCACATTCTCTAAGCAATTTGATTGTATCTGGATTTACCATAATCAACTTACCAACCTTTCTTTTTTCTTTAGTATGGAAAGTTTTGAAGTTGATTATTCAATTTTTTATCCTTCTACTGTTTCATTTTCTAAATTATAAACCATCATCATATAATTTTTTAATGGGTCTGTTGCAATATTTATATTCTTCACTACTGTATTTCTATTTTTTCTACAGCTGTTTTAGAATCTTTATATGTACCACTTTCATCTATTGCTACTACTTCCACCTCAATTTTTTTTGCTTGAGAATTTACAACAAACTCATATTTTAATTCAACAACTTCATAAGTATTTGTTTCTTTTTCTTCTTCCAAATAACTTATAACTTGAATCTGATATTTTGTTGCATTTTCTATTGCTTCAAATTCTACTATATACTTATCTTTGGAATTTCCTTGTGTCACTACAAGTTCTGGCTTTTCTAACCGTTCCCTTAAAAAACCACTTACTCCAGATGTTACCTTATCTACTACGGTTCCTGTTCCGGTTGTCACTTTATCTACTACAGTTCCAGCTCCTGTTGTTACTTTGCCAATCATTTCACTTGTACTTGAAATCCTTCTACTTACAACTTCAGAAGCTATAAAATGCTCATTTCCTTCGATTGGAATTGCTTGAACAGCTACCGTTTCTTTTTCTACTAAATTTAAATCATATTCCAAAAAAGCATTTTCCGACTTATATTTTTCTTTCCCTATTATAATTAAATATTGACAATTTTCCTCTAACGTATTCCAAGAAATCACTCCATCATTATAAACAATATCGGAAACTGGTTGAAGTTCTCGAAATGTCATTTCCGAAATATCACTATTTAACATATCCACATCAGAAGATTTTGCTACAACTTTTATATTACATTCTCCATCAATAAAATGTTCTATTTCATTTTTTAATACCGTTTGACTCAATCCATTATTTAACCAAATTTCATATTCATCTGCTCCATCTACTCTTTTCCAAGAAATTTTACCTTCTCTATAAATAATGTTGGATGGTGCAGAAAGTTTTTGCATATCCAATCTAAATACTTCTGACACATCAGAAGATACATATCTCTCATCTTCTGAAATTGCTTGTACTGTTATTACAAATTTGTCTGTAGGCTTTGCCAAATGCTCTAAAGAATAAACAGGTTCTTTTGTTTTATATGTAGTACCATTAATAACAACTTCATAATTCGTTGCATTTTCTATTTCCTTCCAAGAAATTTTATTATTTTTATACTTAATTTCTGGTTGTTTTAATTGGATTGGTTCAATTTTTAATTGAAACTTCGCTTCTGCATTTTTATAAATAAAAGTTGCTGTTTGTTCTTCTATCGTTTCGGCATCATACTCTACCGTTCCTTTCGAAGCATTTTCTACTTCACCAATCGTACCATTTTTTCCTGATGTAACAATAAATTGGTCTAATGGTACTTTTTCTCCATAAGAAATAACAATCGTTTCTTTTGGCACTTCTATAAAGTAATTCTTTCCACAACCACTGCAAAAGAACAAAACACAAGCAATAGACATAACTTTCATTGTATAATGAAAAATATTCTTTTGTTTTTTACACATAATGAAATCTCCCTATTCTTTAATTAATCGGATATTCGCAATCTGTTTTGCTACTTGCTCATAACACAATATATACTATCATAGCTATTGTGTTAGATTAAGAAATCATCTAATGAAGCGTACTCTAACTCTGCTTTCGCATTAAAAAATTGCTTTGCATCTTCTTGTATTTGCATTATTTTTTCACTTTTATAAAGTAAAGTTTCTCGAACATCGTTATCCATTTCTTTTTTTAATTTTGTTAAAAAATTTATATTTGTCTGAATAATATACCCTAATAAAATCTCAATCGAAGAATAGAGAAAATTCTCTTCCTTTTTTATTTTTATTGATTTTTCTATTTCATCTTTTTCTTGTTCTAACTCTGTGCATTTTTTATCACAACAATCTACTATCTTATCTATTACATCATCTTTTGTATCTGCTTGATGTAACCTAGTTTCTTTCATAGAATCGAATCCTTTATTTGTAAATTCAGATTTCAATAAATCATTTAATTCATCTTCTAATCTTTCAGCATCTTTTACAATCTCATCACCTGCTTCGCCTTCACCACTATCCTTTATCATTTGCTGTATGCTATATTCACTATCTTGCCAATTATTATAATCATTATGTAATTTTACACATAACTCTGTTTTAAATTGCTGTACATATCCATTTACCAATCGATAAATATCTTTACCTCCATTTTTTTGATAAATACCACATACTTCCTCATAAAGACTTTCTTGATATTTATATACTTCCTGCACAGTACCTTCAAAAAAATTTTTTAACTCTCTTTGTGCATCTTCGTCTAAAGACATTCTCATATTATTTCTTGCCATATCTAAGTTCTGCTACTAAAAACATATACAAATGTGTATATGCTAGATAATTCTCTACAATCTCACGATTTGTAGTTACTGCTTCTTCGTATCCGATTTTGCCTAAGCTACTCTCGTTGATATGATACTCCACAGTCGTATACAACGAAACAAGTTTCGTTGTCATTAATTCCCGACTAAGCCATCGGTACATACTTACCAATGCTTGATTATGCAATTTTGTAAGTGGTTGCATCTCTTAAATTAAGACTTGCATTGAAATCCCTGTCTGCATGATATCCACACTCACAAATATATTCTCTATCCGAAAGTTTTAAATCTTTCTTGATACTTCCACATTCGTGGCATAATTTACTGGATGGATACCATCGGTCAACGATTCTTAATTCAATTCCTAATTCTTTGCATTTTCCTTCTAGTTTTGTTCTAAATTCATAAAACTTTTGTGAGGCAACTGCTTTCGAGAGATGTCGATTCTTCATCATTCCTTTGACATTCAAATCCTCAATCGTTATATAAGATGGCTTGGTTTTCACTATCTCTGCAATGGTTTTATTGATGTAATCGGTACGAATATTGTCTATTCTATGATGAAGTTTTTGTACCTTTGCTTTTTGTTTTTGTATATTCTTTTTAGTAGACGCTCCTTTCTTTCCATTTTCATATTTTCGAGAGAATCTTCGTTGCTCTCTGTGTAATTGTTTTTCTAACTTCTTTATGGTTGCTGATTTATTGATGTTTTTATAGGTTTTTCCATTCGAAACAATGGCAAATTCTTTTATACCTACATCAATTCCTAGTCCAACCTCGTTTAATTGTGGTTTTTCTGTTTCAGGAATATCCATCAAAACAGACACATAATACCTACCAGCTTTCCAAGAAACCGTACCACTTCTTATGACAAAGCCTTGTTTTGTTGTTGGTATATAGCCTTTTTCTTTCAATTTCACCCATCCAAGCGTAGGAATATGGATTCTATGTCGTTCACAAGCACAATCGTTTGGATTGTTCTTTACGAAATACATCTTCACATCGGAGTTTCCCTTCTTCTTGAACTTAGGGAAACTACTCTGCCCTTTAAAAAATCTGGTAAAAGCAGTACATCCATTTTCTATAGACTTCTTTACTGATTTCGAACTTACTTCTTTTATCCATAGTTTTTCTGGATGATTTGGAAGATACTCATTATTCAACCAAACACTAAACCTTTTTCCATTCATAAACTTTTCGCCTTTCTCATAAAGTTCTTTGTTATAAGCAAGGTAGAAGTTATAAATAAATCTGCAAGTTCCAATCGTCTTGTTAATCTTAATTTTCTGTTCCTGCGTTGGATGGAGTTCTGTTTTGTAACTCTTGAGCAAGTTCTTCGTCCTCCTTGATTTGATTTTTGTATTTTCTTAAACCATATACTCTACAACTAAATATATGTAAAATAGATATCATATCTTGCACTAATTCTTCGTTTGGGGAAAGAGCTTCATTCGTTACAATCACTATTTTTGTATGGAATTTCTCACAAAACTTCTCAAACCAATCATATCCAAAACGAATAAATCTATCTTTGCTTGAAATTACAATCGTTTTTATCTTATTTTCCATAACTTCATCTAACAGTTCATTCCATTTTTTACGATTGTAATTAAGACCACTTCCAAAATCTTCTATACATTGATTGACAATCATCCCTTTTGCGTTGCAAAACTGTTTTAAAAATTCTACTTGATTTTGCAAGTCATCTTTTTGATTTTTTGTTGAAACTCTGGCATAAATAACTACATCTCTTACATCGTTC
>CALASV010000066.1 GCA_937888895.1 uncultured Clostridia bacterium
CTTGTAATACCTTTCACAAGCATACTTCCATCTTTTTGTAATAAAACATCTTCTTCTTCGCTATCGTATTCGTCTTGAATATCTCCCACAATTTCTTCCACAATATCTTCCATTGTAATCAAGCCTGCTGTTTGTCCATACTCATCTATTGCAAGTGCCATATGAAATTTTCGTTTTCTCATATCATGAAATAACACATCTAAACTTTGTGTATCTGGTACAAAATAAGGCTTTCTCGAAAATCCTCGAATTTTTCTACTCTTTATTTTATTTATATTTTCAGAAAAATAAATACGAGTCAAATCTTTTAAATATAAAATACCAATAATATTTTCTAATGTATCTTCATACACTGGAAAACGAGAATATGCTGCCTTCATCATAAAATCCATTGCTTCTTCTATTGTCATATTGGCATCAAGTGCAATCATATGCTTTCGATGTGTCATAATATCACTTACTGTTTTCGCATCAAATTCAAAAATATTATGAATCATCTCTGCTTCTTCTGCTTCTAATACACCACTTTCTTGTGCTTCTGTTACAGTAGAAATCAATTCTTCTTCTGTTACCACTTCTTCTTCCAATGCTTTAATATGAAATATTTTTAATATACCAACAGCAAGCATTTCCACCACAATAGCAAGTGGAGCAAATATCATCATAAGAAATTGTACTAACTTAATTGTAAAACAAGCAAAACTATCTGCATTTTTAAATGCCATTTTTTTTGGAATTTTGAAAGAAAACAATTCCACTAACATTAAAACAACAATAGTAACTACAATATTTAATATTAATGCAATTAAATTTTGGTCTGTGATATGCTGTCTTAGAAATACACCAATTTCTTTCCAAAAATAAGTTGCATAAATAACTGCCAAACTACCTGTTGTAGCAATTCTAATAAAATCCAGTACTGTTATGTATTTTGGATGACGTTTTTCTAATACCAACATCACCAACTTTGCTTTTGTACTTCCTTCTTCTATCTTTTTCTCTAAACTTATCTCATTTACACTACCTAATGCCGTGACAATTGCCTCTATAAATGCATTCAAAAATAATAAACCAATAAACCACACAATTGCACTTATGGGTATTCCATCCATAAAAATTCTTTTCTCCTTTTCTTAAGAAAGTAATATACTTTCATTGTTTGTTCCTTACGAACAAAATTAACTGTTACGATTACTTGTCAACCTTCCCTTATGTATCTAGTGCAAAACTAACAAGCAATGCCTCATTTACACTTGACAAAATTTCTTGGTCAAGATGACATACTTTCTCCCGAAGCCTTGATTTATCAATTGTTCGGACTTGTTCTAATAATATAACCGAATCTTTTTCAATTCCATATCGTTTTGATAACTCTATATGCGTTGGCAACTTTGCCTTATGCATTTTAGATGTAATCGCAGCCACAATCACGGTTGGACTATGTCTATTGCCCACATCATTTTGTACAATTAACACAGGTCGTATTCCACCCTGTTCTGAACCAACTACTGGTCTTAAATCTGCATAAAAAATATCTCCTCTACGAATCACCACTGAAATCCACACTCCGTTTTTGGTATTAGCAGCCTGCTTTATGTTCCCTAGTATTCCCTGCTTTTTCCTAACGTATTCTGTAAATTTCAATGTTCTTGTATTTATTCCATCGGAAGATATGTTTTTACTTCGATAGGTTTTCCATTCAAATAATAAACTCGTGGCACTCTTTTTCCAAAGTCACAGACAACTTCATAATGAAACGAATTGCCTACCGTTTCTCCAATTTCTTCAGCAGAAATAAATTGTTCTCCATCTCGACCCATTAAAGTTACAATATCACCTTGTTTTGCTTCTGGGATTTCAGTCACATCTACCATGCATTGGTCCATACAAATTCGTCCACGGATTGGTGCAGATTTTCCATGAATTAAAACTCTGCCAGAACCAGAAAGACCTCTTGGATATCCATCCCCATAACCTACCGATATCGTAGCAATTCTTGTTTCCTTTTCTGTGATATATGTACCACTATAACCAATTCCTATTCCTTTAGGAAGTGTTTTTACATAAGTAATATGTGCTTTTAACTCCATAGCTGGCGTTACAGGTAACTTTTCTTTTGTTACATCATCCGTTGGGTACATTCCATACATCGTAACACCAAACCGAACCATATTTAAGTCACCTTCTGGAATATCTATCATTCCAGCACTATTACACACATGTTTACAAGGAATAAAAATTCCTCGTTTTTCTAACTCATTTGCTACTTCCATATATTTTTTCAACTGATTTTTCGCAAATGTTTTATCTGCCTCATCTGCCTTTGAAAAATGTGTATACATTCCATCAATTTCAACAAATGGAAGTTTTGCAATTTTTTCAATATCTACTAAGCTTTCTTCACAACAAAGATATCCAATACGGCTCATTCCTGTATCTAATTTAATATGTACCTTTGCCTTTTTATTTAATTTTTTTGCAATTTCATTATATTGCTTGGCAATTTCTGACTGAAATACGCCCATCATAATATCATAACGAATTGCCAATTCTGCCATTTGTGGTGGTGTATAACCAAGAATTAAAATAGGTTTTGTAATCCCATTTTTTCGAAGTTCTACTCCTTCTTCTGGCATTGCTACACCAAACGTATCTACTAAATTATCAATTGCCTTTGCCACAGGTACAGCCCCATGTCCATAAGCATCTGCTTTTACTACTGCCATCAACTTTGTTTCTTGTGGCAACAATGCTCTTCCTTTTTTAATATTATCTCGAATCGCATCTAATGAAATATTCGCACAAACACGAAAATACTGCTGTTCTATATCCAAAATAAGTCTATGCTCCTTCCTATCCTATCAATATCTTATAAAATCATTTTTGCTTAAAACGAATCATATTTTTATTGGAATGTTTCAGGAATTGCTTCTAAAATGTCACTTGCTATTAAAGAACGTGTACCTTTCTGCCTTGATGCAATATCTCCAGCGAGTCCATGTAAATAAACTCCTACTACTGCTGATACAAATGGTATAGCACCTTGTGCTAACAAACCCACTATCATACCAGCTAACACATCTCCACTTCCTGCTGTTGCCATTCCATCATTTCCTGTTACATTAATATAGTCTAAACTTCCAAAAGATACAATAGTTCTTGCATCTTTTTTCACATAAATTATTTCATTATTATAAGTACACTTACAACTACTGTCAATAAGACAATCTACCAAACTTTCCAATGGAATCCCTGTTAATCTCGATAATTCTTTCTTATGTGGAGTAATAATTGTACCTTTTGGCAATAACTTGGCTAAATACTCAATTCTAGCATCTATCTCTGCTTTTGCTGTTACTTGTTCCGAAATCATTGTCGCAATAATATTTAGTCCATCTGCATCTATAACTAAAGGCACTTGACAACTTTTAAGTACCATTTGTACTAACAACTTGCTTATATTAGAACACCCAAGTCCTGGTCCTATTAAAATCACACTTGCCCAATGAATAGCTTCTTCCATAGATGTTTTTTCTTGCTCTGTTAATTGTTCTTTTGTTGTATTTTTTATCAAATAATCCCATTGTTATTCTCCTTATTTAATATCGTTATCGTCGAAGGTATCTCCGCACTCGGGACAGAACTTCGGAGGATTCTTAGGATCCTCAGGCTCCCATC
>CALASV010000067.1 GCA_937888895.1 uncultured Clostridia bacterium
GCCAGGAAACGCTTTAATGTTTGCACATGGTTTTGCAATTCACTTTGGTCAGATTATCCCTCCAAAGGATGTAGACGTTTTAATGATTGCTCCAAAGGGACCTGGTCATACAGTAAGAGGTCAGTATCAGGAAGGACAGGGTGTTCCTTGTCTTATCGCTGTACATCAGGATGCAACTGGTAAGGCTCAGGAAATTGGTCTTGCTTATGCACTTGCTATCGGTGGAGCAAGAGCTGGTGTTCTTCAGACAACATTCCGTGAAGAAACAGAAACAGACCTTTTCGGTGAACAGGCAGTTCTTTGTGGTGGTGTAACAGCTCTTATGAAGTGTGGTTTTGAAGTATTAGTAGAAGCTGGATATGAACCAGAAAGTGCATACTTTGAATGTATCCATGAAATGAAGCTTATCGTTGACTTAATCAATGAAAGTGGTTTTGCTGGTATGAGATATTCTATTTCTAATACAGCAGAATATGGTGATTACATCACAGGTCCTAAGATTGTAACAGAAGATACTAAGAACGCAATGCGTAAAGTATTAAAAGACATTCAGGAAGGTGTATTCGCTAAGAACTGGTTATTAGAAAATCAGATTGGTTGTCCAAACTTTAATGCTATGAGAAGACGTGAATCTGAACATCAGTTAGAAACTGTTGGTAAGGAACTTAGAAGTCTTATGAGCTGGACACAGAAAGCTAAGTTAATTGATAACTAAAATACATAGCTAAAATAGACAAAAAAGGGTTTTAGATTATAAATTAAATCCAAAAAAATAATTCTGCATTTGCACAAGTTTATGATGAGTGCAAATAGCAGAATTATTTTTTTGGATTTAGTCAAAGATACTGTTTCAATACACAGTCGGTAATTTCATGGAGTCTGACATGGTCATAAAAACGACTGTGACTTGACTTCATGTCAGAGGAGGATACCTATTTCTCTCCGTCCTCTCTGACGTTTAGCTTTTTTCTTCAAATTTTTTCCACTATTTATAGAAGTGAGGGAATCCTTGATTAATTTGTTGAATTATGCTATATTTTTTCTTCAGGAATGGCATAGAGTACCGTTTCATTGACAGAAAAAGAGTGGTGTCTTATATATAGCTTGTAATCTGGTACGAGGTTATGAATCCATTTTGGGATATCAATAAAATCTCGATGTTTATGATAAATACAAATAGCAAGTTTTGGTCTATTTCTGACAATAGTTTCTTTTGCTCCGATTAGAGCATCTAATTCCGAACCTTCTACATCCATTTTAATGAAAGTAGCATCTTGACATTCTGGAGTGTCATCAATGGCACAAACTGGAACAGAAATGGTAGTTTCATCATTTTTTGTAGTAATAGCAGAGCCTTTTCCATCGGAAGTAAAATGTAATACCGTAGTTTCTTTATAAACACCTGCACGAATCGGAATTACATTTTTACCATCACTTCGTTTTTCAATTTTTTGATAATATTCTAACATTGGCTCAAAGCAAATAACACGACGGAATTGATTATCACAAGCTTTAAAAAATTCTTCCATCGTATCTCCATCAAATGCACCACAATCGACAAAAACTTCTTGTTCTGTGATTGGCACAATATCTTTTACGAAGTATTGGTCATGTTTAGAGTACACAGGAGCATCATTCCAATCATGTGTTTGACGATAACGAATCGCAGCTTGATATACCTCTTTTGAAAGTTGGTCGGCTAGTAAGTTTGTAACAGCTTCTACTTCTTTTTGATGAGAGTTAAAAAATTTAACAGCATATTGCATTCCCTTTGTAGGATTTTTTTGGTCCTGCGTATATAAAATTTTAGTTAATTGGTCATTAACTCCTACCATGTTAAAAAAATCTACAACGCCATCACCAATGGCAGA